>CAZSGL010000001.1:0-25780 GCA_964606265.1 uncultured Anaerolinea sp.
TTGGGCGAATAGGAGACAATATGTCAAAACCCAAAGTATCTTCAGATTGGATGGCCGGCTGTTCTGGATGCCACATGTCATTACTAGATATGGATGAAAGAATCGTAAAGGTACTTGAATTGGTTGACCTGCGATCTACACCCATCACTGATCTCAAGCACCCTGATAAAACTGGTGTGGATGTAGGCATTCTGGAAGGTGGCGTTAACAACACTTCGAATGAGGCAGTTGCGCTCCAGATGCGCTCTCGATGCAAAATATTGGTAGCTCTTGGTGATTGTGCTGTGTTTGGTGGTGTACCAGCCATGCGTAACTTCTTTACCATTGAAGAATCACTTCGTAGAGCTTATATAGAAACCGAAAGCACAGATGAATCCGGTAAGATACCAAACGATCCAGAATTAGCAGTTCCCACGAAAGTTCGGGCTGTTCAAGATGTTGTTCCTGTGGATGTGTTTGTGCCGGGCTGCCCGCCGGACGCCGATACTATTTTTTATGTTCTCAGCGAATTGGCACAGGGTCGACTGCCTGAACTCAAAGGCGACACCCTTAACTGGCATTAATTTAGGAGGTATTGAATGGTAGCCCAAAAAATAACAATCGAACCAGTGACCCGTATCGAGGGACACGCCAAGGTAACCATACGCATGAATGAAGCCGGAAAAGTTGACCACGCCTACCTGCACATCAACGAATTCCGCGGCTTTGAGAAGTTTTGCGAAGGCCGCATGGTTTTTGAAATGCCTCTCATTACTCCCAGGATTTGTGGAATTTGTCCTGTAAGCCATCATTTGGCATCTGCTAAAGCCGGCGATGAAGTTCTGGGTTCACCTCCTCCCAGGCCAGCTTCTCTATTACGTGAGTTGATGCATATGGGGCAGGTAGTGCAATCGCATGGTATGCATTTCTTTGAACTTGGCGGACCAGACCTCCTTCTGGGGTTTGACGCAGATCCTGCGATCCGTAATGTTGTAGGATTGCTTGCTGCAGATCCTGGTCTCACAGTGAAAGCAGTACAATTGCGCAAGTGGGGGCAGGAAATTATTCGAATCTTAGCCGGTAGGCGAATTCACCCCAATTTTGCCATTCCTGGCGGGGTGAACAAAGCTTTGACCAATGATGAACGGGAATTGATCCTCTCAGGTTATGACGAATCCATTGAGACTATTAAAGTTGGTCTCAAGATTATGTACGATTGGGCAGAGAAAAACGCTGAGGATATCAATAAATTCGCAGTTTTTCCAACCGGTTATTTCGGTCTTGTTAATGATGACGATGCTCTTGAACTATATGATGGCAAGATCCGCCTGGTTGATTCCACGGGCAAACAGCTCGAGAAGTTTGATCCCAGCGATTACCTTAATTACATTGCCGAACATGTTGAGAATTGGTCTTACCTGAAGTTCCCTTATTATAAAAAAATGGGTTATCCCCAGGGTGTCTACCGAGTTGGACCGCTGGGACGCTGCAATAACTCAAAAAGTATAACTACACCTCTGGCCAATGAGGAACTCAAACGTTTTAAGGCAATTAACGGTGGAAAACCAGTCGAAAACACGCTCCATTACCACACAGCACGGCTAGTGGAAACCCTTTATGCAGCTGAACACGTCAAGGACCTACTTGAGGATCCCGACATTTTAAGCAAAGATATCCTCAATACTTGCCGTGACCCCAAACCGTTTGGCGTTGGTGTTATCGAAGCTCCCCGCGGAACCTTGATCCATCATTACTGGATGAATGAGAATCAGCAGATCACAAAAGTGAACCTGATCGTTTCAACCGGGCACAACAATTGGGCAATGAGCGAGGCTGTGGATAGCGTTGCAAAAACGTATATTCAAGGTCCAGATGTGACTGAAGGTATGTTAAACCGTGTCGAAGCTGCGATTCGTGCACATGACCCTTGTCTCTCCTGCTCCACCCATGCGGTAGGTCAAATGCCCATGATTGTTGAGATCAAAGATCACGACGACAAGTTGATTAAAACGGTAACGCGTAACTGATTTTAGAAACACTGATGAAACGCGATGCCAAAAACGGCATCGCGTTTTTTTCAAAGGAGAATTTTGACAATCCTGATTCTTGGCTTTGGAAATCCTGACCGGCAGGACGATGGTGTCGCATGGCATGTCTTGCGAGAGCTCATGTTCTCATACGGATTACCCAGGCCGGAAACCCTGGATGTCGATGATTTTCTCCCGGACAAAAGTATTCACTTTCTATTCCAACTGCAATTACTCCCTGAAATTGCAGATGACTTAAACAAATACGACCGGGCAGTATTCATTGATGCACACACCGGTGCAGTTCCGTTGAATGTCAATTTAATTAATGTAAAGCCTGAATTCCAAAATTCACCATTAACCCACCACCTCACAGCCAATTCGCTCCTGGCCATCACTCAGAAAATCCACAATACTCACCCGAATTCGATTCTCGTTTCAATTAGAGGGTATGAATTTGCATTTTCACAAGAACTGTCCTCGCAAACAAAAGAGCTGGTCGGAATTGCAGTTGATGCCATCCAGAACTGGATTTGCAAGTCAGTTGGGACAGCATAAAGAAAATACTTAGGTGGGGGACATCCATTGGTTTGTGTATTAAAGCCTACGGGTCAATCTTCCTGATTTTTATGACAGGCTGCAGAGGCATGTGTGACGTAAAACACTTTGAGTGCTTCTGAGAACATGATATCTTAGAATTGAAGCATTAGAAAAAATGGACCTAACAATGACAGAATCTCAAAACATCATCGAAACATTGAAAATCATCCCTTTATTCCTGGATTTCAATGTTGACCAACTTAACCGATTAAGCGAAATCACTGAAGTGATTGAGCTTGATCCCGGTGATACGCCTGTCGTTGAAGGTCAACCACTTGATTATCTTTACATAGTTATTGATGGGGAGATGCAAATTGAAGTGTATGTTCCTTCCTATGGGAACATGGAAACTTCTCGCTTGGGTCCACTGGACATCTTTGGATGGTCAGCTATGACACCGGTTGTGCGGCAACGCACTGGTACAACAATGGCAGTTACCCATTGCCGATTGATCCGAATCATGGGTAAACAACTCTATTCACTTTGCGAAGAAGATCACAATGTTGGTTTCTTTATCTATCGGCGTATAGCAAATGTAGCAGCCCGAGCCTTTTTGGCTACACGACTCCAATTCATGAATCTTTTAGTTGAAAAGATAAACGGTTCCTGAGCATTGGTTGTAATCCAACCATTTATGTCCGAATTCGATTATAATTTTCCAAATGCATGAACTATCAGTAACCGAGAGCATCCTCGAGATTGCTTGTTCCTATGCCGAAAAGTCAAAAGCATCTCGGGTCACCCAAGTCAACCTCGTCATCGGGAGACTTTCCTCCATCGTCGATGACTCCGTTCAGTTTTACTGGGATCCGATCGCCGAAGGGAGTATTTGTTCCGGCTCAAAACTGAGTTTCAAGCGCCTTCCTGCGATCCTCCATTGCACTGTATGCAATAAAGACTACCAGATCGAAGAGGAGCTAACACCCTGCCCTATTTGCGGCGGATATCAAACAACAATCGTGAGCGGTGAAGAATTTTATGTTGACAGCATCGAAATCGAGCAAGAAACAGAGGGCATCGAATGAGTTTTGTAAGAATTCCTGTTATCGAAAAAATCCTCAGCACCAATGACCGCCTGGCTGAGATGAATCGGCAAAACCTTACTGATCATGGTGTTCTTGGCATAAACCTCATGGCATCTCCCGGGGCTGGAAAAACCTCATTTATCCTGGAGACAATTAAGAGGCTGCGCGTTGACTGGAGAATCGGTGTGATAGAAGGCGATACCGCGCCTGTAACCATTGATGCTGACAAGATCAATGCAGTTGGCATGCCGGCTGTACAAATCAATACCGGGGGAGATTGTCACCTTGATGCCTCCATGATGGCCGATGGATTAAAACAATTGCCGCTGGACGCTCTCGACCTGGTTATCGTCGAGAATGTCGGCAATCTCATTTGTCCCGCTGCCTGGGACCTTGGAACTCATATTAACTTATTAATCGCCAGTGTACCTGAAGGCGATGACAAGCCCTACAAATATCCAAATATATACCGCGGGTTGCAGGTGCTTGTGATCAATAAATTGGATTTGCAGCCCTATGTTCAGTTCAATATGGATTATTTTCGAAAAGGTGTTGAGTTACTGAATCCTGGCCTGATCACATTTCCAGTATCCTGCCGAACTGGAGCGGGCTTCGAGGCTTGGATAAGTTGGCTCACCCTAAAGTTGAAAACATAGAAATCTCAGGTTTTCCATTGACAAGTCTTCAAATAAGCATCAAAGGAATAGTACAGGGGGTCGGGTTTCGACCTTTTGTCTATTCGCTTGCAAAAAAATATAAAATCGACGGGAGAGTTTGGAATACTTCAAGTAGCGTTGAAATTCAAGTATCCGGACAATCTGATTCCATTGAGAAGTTTCTTGATGAACTCCGTAAAAATCCACCACCATTAGCGCGTATTGACCAACTTGAGACATTCTCGGCCGATGCAGTATTCTCTCCAGGGTTTGAAATACTAGGGAGTCAATCCAATCCTGACGAATTTATGATAATTTCGCCTGATATTTCCATCTGCAAGGATTGCCAGAGGGAATTTTTCGACCTGCAAGATCGCCGGTTTCGCTATCCATTTATTAACTGCACTAATTGTGGACCACGGCTGACCATCATCACGGATATTCCCTATGATCGTCCCAATACAACCATGGCGGAGTTTGAACTCTGCCCGGATTGTCGGGAAGAATATGGCAATCCTGCAGACCGCCGGTTTCACGCCCAACCAATTGCCTGTCCACGCTGTGGACCCAGTCTCACTTTTCAATCACCTGATGGTTATAATTATTACAAAGAGGACGCCCTTATACAAGCCCGCGAGAGTATAAAAAACGGCATGATTATCGCGATTAAAGGATTGGGAGGTTATCACATTGCGTGTGATGCGAAAAATCAAAATAGCGTTGCACAATTGATCAGTCGAAAACACCGGTCAGAAAAACCGCTCGCTTTGATGTCTTTTGATGAAACAACCATCAGTAAATTCTGTAATGTAAGGCCTGCCGAATCTCAACTGCTGAATTCCACTCAACACCCGATCGTCTTGTTAGAAAAGAAAAAAGACTGCAACCTTCCGGAAATTCTCGCCCCGAACCAGAATCACCTTGGCTTCATGCTGCCATATACTCCGCTGCACTTGCTGCTTCTGGAACCAGATCATGATTTTCCCGAAGTCCTTGTAATGACCAGTGGAAATATTTCTGAAGAACCCATTGCCCATGATGACGAAGATGCCTTTAACCGTTTATCACCACTTGTAGATGGTTTCCTTACCCATAACCGCAGCATTCACACACGTGTTGACGATTCAGTGGTTCGCATTTTTGAAGGTCGTCCCTACCCGATTCGCAGATCACGGGGATATGCGCCAAATCCAATTATTTTGCCTGGCAAAATTCCAGAAATGCTTGCCTGTGGGGCTGAATTAAAGAACACTTTTGCCCTCTCCAGGGAGAATTATTCTTTCGTCAGCCATCATATCGGTGATCTTGAAAATTATGAAACTTTACTCGCATTTGAATCCGGAATCGAGCATTTTCAGCGCCTCTTCCGTATCAAACCTGAATCTGTAGTATCTGACTTGCACCCGGATTATTTATCTTCTGCATATGCCAATAGACGTGCTGAAAATGAAGGTCTTCCATTGATCAAAGTACAGCATCACCACGCTCACTTATCCTCGTGCCTGGTAGACAACCATTGGGATTCTAATGAACTCGTTATCGGGATTATTTTGGACGGTACTGGCTATGGCTCGGACGACGCAATTTGGGGAGGAGAATTCTTGCTTGCCAATTATGCGGGATTCTCCCGTCCTTTGCACCTTGCGTACGTTCCGTTAACAGGCGGTGACTCATCCATTCGACAACCTGCAAAGATTGGCTTGTCTTATCTCGCATTTGCCGGCATTCCCCTCGAGTATGATCTGCCACCCGTGGCTCATTTCAGTCATGAAAACCTGAACCTGCTGCAATCTCAAATCACTCATGGAATAAACAGCCCACTCACCTCCAGTATGGGACGGCTTTTTGACGCAGTTGCATCCATCATCGGTATAAGACAAGCCGTCACTTATGAAGCCCAGGCTGCCATTCACCTGGAAAACTGTTGCGACAAGGCTGAAAAAGGTGTCTACACCTATTCGTTTGAGGACGGTGTGATCAATACCAGGTTTATTATCAAAGAAATTGTTGATGACTGGCGGAGAAAGGAAAACAAAGGTATCATTTCTGCGAAATTTCTTAATACTGTTTCTCAAATATGCCTTGACGCCAGCCTGTATATCCGAAAGAATACCAGCATTTCGACAGTTGCGCTTTCAGGTGGAGTCTGGCAGAACGTTACGCTTCTACAAAAAACCAAACCTTTGCTGGAAGAAAATGGTTTTACCGTGCTCATTCATAACCAGGTTCCTTCCAACGATGGTGGAATATCATTAGGTCAAATAATGGTGGCGTCGACAATTCAGTCCATATAGAGGTAAATTATGTGTCTCGCAGTTCCAGGTAAGATAATCGAGCAGTATACTTCCCAGGCAGCTAAGATGGGCAAAGTTGACTTTGGCGGTGTGATCCGTGAAGTTTGCCTTGAAGCCGTCCCCGAAGCGGAACTCGGTCAATATGTGATCGTTCATGCTGGTTTTGCATTAAGTGTACTCAGTGAAGAAGAGGCGAATGCCACTCTGGAAGCCTTCAAAGAACTCGATATGATCGAGGCTGAGTTCTATCCAGATCCCCCCGTGAGTGATTAGAACCCTATGAAATATCTGGATGAATTTCGCGACGCTGGCGTCGTAAAACAAGCGCTCGAGCAACTCTACAAGATTACTCAACACCATTGGGTCATCATGGAGATTTGCGGCGGACAAACGCATTCCATCATGCAGCACGGATTGGATCAACTGCTGCCTCCATCAATTGAATTAGTGCACGGACCGGGATGCCCGGTATGCGTGACATCACTAGAATTGATCGACAAAGCACACGCGATTGCCTCACTGCCGAATGTGATTTTCTGTTCGTTTGGCGATATGCTGCGTGTTCCAGGCTCTACAAAAGACCTCTTTTCCCTGCGAGCCTCAGGCAGCCAGATTCAGATAGTTTATTCCCCCCTCGATGCTGTTAAAATCGCCCAACAAAATCCTGATAAGGAAGTCGTGTTCTTTGCGATCGGATTTGAAACGACCGCCCCTGCCAATGCCATGAGTGTTCTGCAAGCACGTTCTCTTGGTTTGAAAAATTACTCCATATTGGTCTCCCAGGTGACTGTCCCGCCAGCGATGCATGCCATTCTTGGGTCACCAGATAACCGGGTGCAGGGATTCCTGGCTGCCGGACACGTCTGTGCCATCATGGGTTACCATCAATACCACCCAATTGCTGCGAAATATAAAATCCCAATCGTGGTTACTGGATTTGAACCATTAGATCTGGTAAATGGTATTTTACAAACAGTTGAGCAGCTCGAACGGGGTGAATACAAAGTATCAAATGCATATACACGCGTAGTAAACGAACGCGGAAACCTTCCGGCTCAGGAAATTCTTAAGTCTGTTTTCCAGGATGTCGATAGAAATTGGCGCGGTATTGGGATGATCCCATTGAGTGGTTGGGGTTTGCGTCCGGAGTTCTCTTCCTTCGATGCAGAGAATAGATTTTCTATCGGGCACATTAATACCAAGGAGTCTAATATTTGTATTTCTGGTCAGGTCCTGCAGGGTAGAGTGAAGCCACATGAATGTCCAGCTTTCGGCACGTTGTGCACCCCTGAAAACCCGTTAGGAGCTACAATGGTTTCATCTGAAGGCGCATGTGCGGCTTATTACCGATATTCACAACACTCTAAGAGGAATTGATCATGGTTATCGAAATCCCTTCATTTGAGGGACCAATTTGCGCTGTTCCTCTCAGTCACCAGGATCAGATCGTGATGGGGCATGGTTCTGGCGGCAGAATGACCCAGGAGTTGATTAAGAAGGTATTTCAACCGTATTTTTCTAATTCTGCATTGAACGCCAATAATGATTTTGCTGAAATTTTATCTACAAGTGGAAAAAAACTGGCCATAAGCACAGATGCTCATATTGTTTCACCCCTCTTTTTTCCCGGCGGTGACATCGGACGTATCGCAGTCTGCGGAACGGTGAATGATGTGGCAATGTCAGGAGCAGAACCGGTTTGCATTACAGCTAGTTTTATTATTGAAGAGGGCTTTGCAGTCGCTGAACTTGAGAAAATTGCCAGGTCAATGTCATTAGCTGCAGAAGAAGCAGGAATATTTGTTGCTGCAGGAGATACCAAAGTTGTTGAGAAAGGCAAAGCTGACGGACTTTTTATCTCCACGACAGGAATTGGCTTTATTCCAGATCAGTTATCAATCCATGGGGCAAATGCGCAACCAGGAGATGCGGTCTTGATCTCAGGCACTTTGGGCGATCATGGAATAGCCGTCTTGTCTGCCCGAGGTGAGCTTGGCTTTGAAACACAGATCGAATCTGACGTTGCTCCCTTGAATTCCCTTATTAAAGCACTCACAGGTGTAATAAAGGATATTCATGTTCTGCGTGATCCAACCCGCGGCGGTCTCGCAACAACCTTGAATGAGATTGCTGTCCAAAGCAATGTCAATATCACAATTGAAGAAACGGCAATCCCGATCACCAAATCCGTTGGCGCTGCTTGCGAATTGCTTGGATTCGACCCACTTTATGTAGCTAACGAGGGAAAAGTAATCGTCATCCTGCCTGAACAATATGCCGAACATACATTATCCATAATGAAATCACACAAGTATGGTAAAAACGCTGCGCGAATCGGAACGGTAAATGCAGAACCAAAAAATCTGGTCCTACTCAAAACTAGAATTGGCTCAAACCGTGTTTTGGATGTGATGGCAGGCGAAATGCTTCCTCGAATCTGTTAACCGGCTTGACTTATCACATGCACCATTTATACTTATTCAAACATTCAATTTAGAGGGAAGACATGAAGATAGATTTTCAAGAGACTACTAAAGACTTGGCGATTAGAATTGATATTCACAGTAAATTTGGTGCACGCAATATTGACTCCTGGATGCTGGATCTTATAAAACTCCAGCCCGGGAATGTAATTCTCGACGTGGGATGTGGTTCTGGCAAACAATGCTTTTCATATTTTGATTATTTACAAGGCAACGCGAATATCACCGGCGGGGATGTTTCTCAGGATTTGCTTGATCAGGCGATTGCCGAAAACAATAAACGCAAATCAAACCTGAATTTCGGTTTTCTTGATTTCAACAAACCGTTTTCTTTCTCTGATGATTCGTTTGATTTTGTCTCATGCTGTTTCGCAATTTATTATGCTGAAAATTTCCCTTTTACCATTGGTGAAATGCACGGGGTAACAAAAACAGGCGGTCGTTTATTTACCACCGGACCAATGCCGCAGAATAAACAGCTCTTTTACGATATCATCCGTGAGGCTACACAAAAAGAGATTCCCCCCATGCCTGGTAGTTCACGGTACTCCACGGAATTATTATCGACAATAAAAACCCTTTATTCCGATGTTGATATCCATATCTTCGAAAATCCTCTCCGCTTTGAGTCAGTTGAGCCATTTCTTGACTATACAAGGGCTTCCATGTCTGAAGATCGTAAACTTTGGGGAGCGTTTTTCAAAAGTAAGGATGATTTCGAGAAGATTATGCAGCAAATCTCTACAGTGGCAGAAAGAAGAATTAAATTAGATGGTGAATTGGTGATGACAAAAGTTGTTGGTGGAATCCTCGCGACAAAATAGGTGCCTATGAACCATGATATGACGTTTTCCGGCAAGAGAATCTGCTTCCTTGGGGCTCACCCTGATGATATTGAAATTGGCTGTGGCGCTCTCATTGCGCACATTGCAGGCAAGACTTCTGTAAAATGCGTTACCTTATCTGATAATCAAAAGAATCCATCTCTGAAGAGTGTTGTGGTCGAACACTACAAGAGCATGGAAATCCTGGGAGTCAACCGCGAAAACGTAATTGTAAAGGATTTTGAAACACGCAGGTTTCCACACTTCCGCCAGGAGATACTGGAATACTTGATCTCACTAAATAATGAGTACCATCCGGATGTGGTTTTTGTTCATACCAAGGCAGACATCCACCAGGACCATGCAACTGTCACCGAAGAGGCATTGCGGGCTTTCAGAGGGACGACTGTTCTCGGTTTCGATGTCATTCGCAGCAGTTACGGATTTTTCCCCAACTTTTTGGTGGAAGTTGAAGAAGACGATGTCAAAAAGAAGTTGTCAGCGCTTGCAGCCTACCATACTTATGATTCCAAATACTATTTTGATCCCGAGGTAACTCGCGCCACCCTCTTACGTCATGGTGCATTAGCCGAACGTAAATATGCTGAAGGATTTGACATTTTAAGGGTGATTGGTTCATTTGTTTAGAAACTTATGCTTTCAAAAAAAGCGCCTTTCGGCGCTTTTTTTTATTCCGGGACTCCCACTTCTATATAATTATCAATGACTTGTACCGGGTAAACCGGGATTCCGGTTACTGCCGGCAAGGACAGCGCTTTTCCGGTACGCACATCAAACCTGGCTCCGTGGCGCGGACAGATGATGACATCGCCATCAAGTTCGCCATCACCGATTGGACCTTCATCATGGGAGCATAGGTCACCAGTTGCCAATAACTCTCCATTGACATTGAATAAGACAATTGCCTGACCATTAATCTCAAAAATCAACCTCTCCCCCTCAGGAATATCATTAACACTTACAATTCGGTAGAATTTGTATTGTTCCCCGTCCATAGTCATCTTTTACTCCTCTCCCACAAGGTCGTCAGTGGCTTCTCCCAATCCATAAACCCCCGCCTTCAGAATTTTCAACGGAAGGAGAGCGCACTTGAGCCGTACTGGACCCAGTTCAATCCCTAACATCTCAAGAATATCAGATTTTGTTAACTTTTTAATTTCTTCGGTTGATTTTCCAATAACCGACTCGAGTAAAAGATCAGCCGATGCCTGAGAGATGGCACAACCGTGACCATCGAAGGCTGCTTCGGTGACAGTCCCACTTTCATCTACGCGAAGATCAATTTTGATTTGATCACCACATAGGGGATTTTCATCCTCAAATGAAATATCGTGTGGATCCAATGAACCGCGGTACCCTGGATTTTTATAATGCTCGATAATTACTTCCCGGTATAAATCATCCATCAATTAAACATCCGTATGGTTTTATGGATAGCCCGTACTAGGATATCTACTTCCTCAAAAGAGGTATAAACGTAGAAACTGGCTCTCGATGAGGCAGCAATATTATAGCGGTCATGCAGCGGCATAGCACAATGATGCCCCGCTCTAATTGCCACGCCATCTTGATCCAATACTTGCGCAATATCATGTGGATGGATTCCTTTAAGTGTGAAAGAAACCACTCCACCACGGTTGCCTTGTTTTTCTCCAAGTATTTCCAATCCATCAATTACAGACAGGGATTCTAAGGCATATTTAACGATATCTTTTTCATGTTGAGCAATCTTCTCCATCCCGATTGCATCCAGGTAATTAATGGCAGCGCCAAATCCCACAACTTCAGCAATTGCAGGTGTGCCGGCTTCAAATTTATATGGAATTTCGTTTGCCACAAAAGAACGCAGGAAAACCTTCTTTATCATATCCCCGCCACCCTGATAAGGAGGCATACTCTCTAAAAGTGCTTCACGCCCCCATAAAACACCGATTCCGGTGGGCCCGAGCATCTTGTGGGCAGAAAATGCGAGGAAGTCAGCATCCAAATCAACTACAGATACTGGAAAGTGAGGAACGGATTGAGCACCGTCTACCAGAGTAACCGCGCCAGCGGCTTTGGCGTCAGAGATCATCTCTTTTGCCGGGGTAATCGTTCCCAAAACATTGGACATGTGGGTGAATGCCACTAACTTGGGGTTCTTCTTAAGTAGTATTTTGTAAACATCCAAATCTAAAAGGCCATTGTCGTCGAAGGGAATAATTTCTATGTTAAGACCCAATTCAGTTGCCAACATTTGCCAGGGAACAAGATTTGAATGATGTTCCATTTCTGTGAGTATGATCGTATCGCCTGCTTTGAGACTTTTGCGACCCCAGGTTTGCACCACCAGGTTGATCGATTCAGTGGCACTGCGCGTATAAATCACTTCCCGCGGTTTTTTGGCGTGAATAAACTGGGCAATTTTCGCGCGTGCATCTTCGTATAATGCGGTTGCTTCTTCAGCAAGTGTGTGCACCCCGCGATGAATATTGGCATTGTGAAACCGGTAATAGTCATCCATAGCAGCCAGGACGCGCTCAGGTTTTTGTGTGGTAGCCGTGGAATCCAAATACACCAGAGGGATCCCAGGATGGACATCTCTTTTAAGGATTGGAAAATCTTTTCGGATCTTATCAACGTCTATGGAGTAGGTCATATCAAAATACTAAAGTACTTTGGTGATATCGGTTTTGATCGATTTTCTAATAGGAACACGCAGATGGGGTGATTTTTGTGGATACCATAGAATATGATCAGGTACCATCCATCCATCGGTTAGGAAAACATTTGTCCTGAACTGAACAGCCACCATTTTCGGGTCCACCTGGACAACGATTCCCTTAAGCCAACCGCGGATGCGCTCGCCATTTTTATCATGATCGCAAAAAACTTCAACTGTATCGCCCACTTCATATTGATATTCATAATCCGGGGGTCGTACGTAAGGAATTGACGCCATATTTTACTCTCCAAAATTCTTTTCTCGTACTTATCATATACGATTAAGGTTAAAAGAACCTAATATTCCAGCATTTTTTCTTCTATTGCTTGTTGGAACCGCCTGCGCACACCTTCAAAAGGAATGCGCTGCATGATCGGATCAAAAAATCCCTCAACAATTAACTTTTCTGCTTCTTTTGCAGGGATTCCCCTGCTCTGCAGGTAAAAAGTAAGATCCTTATCGATCTTGCCGACTGTTGCGCCATGTGTACAGCGAACATCATCCGTTAGAATCTCAAGCCCGGGGATCGAATCAGCGCGCGCTTTCTCGCTTAAAACCAGATTCCGGTTAGCCTGGTAACCATCAGTCTTGGATGCCGATGGATCAACATAGATCATTCCCTGCCAAACTGACCTGCTTTCCCCAAGTAAAGCACCCTTGAAGAGTAAATCACTGGTTGTGTTTGGTGCCATATGGTTCTGCTGCGTGTCGTGATCAAGATGCTGGTGGTGATTCGCGAAGTAAAATCCAGACATTTTCCCGGTTGCACCTTGCCCAACAAGGTCCAAATTTGAAAAGTTCTTGGTAGTTTTGCTGCCCAGTGAACCGAAGATCCAATCCACCTCGCCATCTCTGTCAACTTTAACCGTCTCATGGGTGATATTCCACATTTGTTCACCAAGGGACTGCAGTTCAACGAAATTCAATTTTGCTGAAGGGCCTACGTAGACTTCAAACAAACCAGTGTGAAGGCTTTGTAGCGCAATTTGCGCCGGAGATGATGTTTCATGCACAATAGTGGCTTCCGCGCCTTCTTCAAGGTAAATAATGACATGAGAGGTATGCAGAGACCCAACCCCTGGAGCCCAGGTGATACTTTGGAAGGGTTCTTCGACTTTCACGTTCTTAGGAACGTAGAGAACAACACCGTTTTCAGCAATGGCAGCGGTGAGAGCAGCAAATTTATATGCTGATGGTTTGATTATTTTTCCTAACAATCGTCCGACTAATCCGGGATTCTTTATCATTGCTGTTTTAAAATCCGTGAAGATGATGCCACGATTCTTTAAATCCTGAGATAAGTAGGTTTCAACTAGATCTCCACTTATTAAGACTTGACCGCCATGAGTTTTCTCTAAAAGTGATGTCCGCAAATGCTCAGGAGCGTTGGAAAATTCACTAATTTCCTTACTAAACATTTTATATTGGGACAATCCCAGGTCTTTGAGGGATGTTCTTCGCCATTCCTCATCCTTGTTTGATGGAAAGGGGATTTTTTGCCATTCTTGCCATGCTTTCTTACGATAATCCGAAATCTCTCCAACATCTTCGAATAATGGAACGAATCCTATATCAATCACAGACTCGACTGTCGGGAAGTTTCGACCACGCGTAATTTTTACAATTGAGTCACTCATACACTCAAAACCTCATTATTATCCAACTGACCCCTCCATTTGAAGCTGGATCAATCGGTTCATTTCAACTGCATATTCCATTGGTAATTCTTTCACCAAGGGCTCTATAAACCCGGACACAACCATTGTGGTGGCTTCTTCCTGGCTTAATCCACGGCTCATCAGGTAAAACAACTGTTCCTCGCCAACTTTTGAAACAGATGCCTCGTGACCAATGGTCACATCTTCCTCATCAATCTCGATGGTTGGGTAAGTGTCTGACCTAGATTGAGGATCTAATAACAGGGCATCACACGACACATTTGATTTTGAATTGAAGGCGCCTTTATGAACTTTCAAAAGTCCGCGGTAGGAGGCTCTGCCACCGTTTTTACTGATTGACTTTGATGTGACTTTGGAACTTGTATTTGGAGCGAAGTGGATCACTTTTGAACCGGTATCCTGCTGCTGTCCATTACTGGCAAATGCTAATGAGAGTATTTCTCCATGCGCTCCAGCGCCAACAAGATAGGTTGAGGGATATTTCATGGTGACTTTTGAACCCAGGTTGCAATCGACCCACTCCATGGTGCCATTTTCTTCAACAATTGACCGCTGTGTGACAAGATTGAACACATTAGTCGACCAGTTTTGAATGGTTGTATAGCGTACCCTGGCGTTCTTTTTTACAATGATCTCGATAACTCCACTGTGAAGCGAGTCTGTGGTGTATTGCGGCGCAGTACAGCCTTCAACATAGTGGACCTGCGCGCCTTCATCTGCAATGATCAGTGTGCGTTCAAATTGACCAATATTCGCCAGATTCAATCTGAAATACGCCTGTAATGGTAAATCTACCTTTACCCCTTTAGGGACGTACACAAACGATCCACCTGACCAAACAGCGGAATTCAATGCAGCGAATTTATTGTCCTCGATGGGAATTACGGTGCCAAAATACTGTTTGAAGATTTCCGGATGCTTCTTTAGTCCATCTTCGATGCTCAGGAAGATAACACCCTGCTTTTCGAGATGCTCCTGGATACTGTGGTAAACCATTTCGGATTCATATTGAGCACCAACTCCAGCCAGGAATTTCCTCTCAGCCTCCGGGATTCCAAGACGATCAAAAGTGTTTTTGATCGTATCAGGCACCTCGTCCCAAGTTTTTCCTGCCACATCTGAAGGACGCACATAATAAAAAATGTTTTCCAGGTCCAATGCAGAAATATCTGCACCCCAGTTGGGCATTGGTCGTTTGATGAAATGCTCAAGTGCTTTCATCCTGAAATTAGTCATCCATTCAGGTTCATTCTTTAATTTGGAAATGTTGCGGACGACTTGCTCACTAAGTCCGCGTTCTGATTTGTAAACGGAAGTATCAGGATCACTAAAGCCGTACTGATAATCGTCCATATTTTGCAAAAATTCTTGCTTCTTCTCGCTACCCATAATATGTCCTTAAAGGGTTAAATGGCTCCATTTTCGTATTTTTCACGCACCCATTCATAACCGTGCTCTTCCAAGTGCAAAGCCAGCTCTGCCCCGCCAGATTCTACAATCACACCACCCAACATGATATGCACAAAATCCGGTTTAATATAATTGAGCATTCTCTGGTAGTGCGTGATTAGTAATACGCCAACATTTTGTTCTTTTAAGACGTTCACGCCTTCAGAAACAATTTTTAAGGCATCAATATCCAGCCCGGAGTCAGTCTCATCCAAAATTGCAATCTCAGGCTGCAAAACAGCCATTTGCAATACTTCTGCTCGTTTTTTCTCACCCCCAGAAAAGCCTTCATTTAAATATCTTCCGGCAAAAGCAGGATCAACTTTTAGTACCTTCATTTTTTCCAGGAGAAGTTTTCGGAATTCTGGGATCGAAATCCCTTTGTCCTCGGGATTTTCAGCTTTTCGCCGTGCATTAACCGCGGTTCGCAGGAAATTCGCCATGGTAACGCCCGGAATGGATACAGGATATTGAAATGCCAGAAATAACCCTGAACGTGATCTTTCATCGGTTGGCATTGCCAGTAGATCTTGATTTTTGAAAGTGACATTACCCTCTGTGACAATATAAGAAGGGTGTCCCATAAGGGTGTATGCCAGCGTTGATTTGCCGGTTCCGTTTGGTCCCATAATGGCATGCACTTCACCTTGTTTTACGGTTAAGTCAACACCTTTTAGGATCTCTTTATCCTCAATGCTAACTTTAAGGTTTTTAATCACCAATTCCGACATTTATATCTCCAAAGTCCATTTCTAGATTCAAAAAAGGTTTTACTCTTTCTTTTTTCCAAAGCTCCGAGATTATATCACTTTTACATTTTTAGGTCAATATTTACTATTTTTATCACATTATTGACAATTATTC
This sequence comes from uncultured Anaerolinea sp., assembly GCA_964606265.1. Taxonomy (GTDB): domain Bacteria; phylum Chloroflexota; class Anaerolineae; order Anaerolineales; family Anaerolineaceae; genus UBA6107. Next base: position 16,606 of record CAZSGL010000001.1, read on the forward strand.
AATGGTTATGGTATATTCAATTGGGATAATGAAAAATTGATTGGAATTTAAAATGAAGAGCACACGTGATCGAATATTAAAGACCCTTTTAACACACCCAAATGCCACCATCAGCGATTTGGCTGATGCGGTAGATATCAATACGATATCAGTTCGGCACCATCTGACCAACCTCCTGGCGGATCGGCTCATTGTTGCCAGTGAAATCAGGCACGGAGTCGGTCGTCCTCGGCTGGTCTATTCCTTGTCCGAATCAGGGCAGGAAAATTTTCCTGCGCGTTATATGAATTTATCCAATCTAATCCTTGGTCAGTTAAAAAAGACCCTCTCTCAAGATGAGATTAATGACGTATTTACAAAAATCGCTGAAACGATTGCATCAGATCAGATTGAGAAAACAAAAAAACTTACATTTGAAGAAAAACTAACCTTCCTTAAGAATTCATTGGCTGGCGAAGGCTTCATGGTTGAATGGGAAAAAACCGAGGATGGTTATTTGATAAATGAAATTTCCTGTCCGTTTTACCATGTTGGTCAGATCCATCCCGAGGTTTGCACGCTTGACCAAACGTTGATTTCATCCATTCTCTCCATTCCGACCGAAAAAGTATTATGCGTTTTGAACGGAGATCAACATTGCGCCTATCTAATTCGAAAATGACCTGGAGGCCTTATGACTCTTGAAGAAGGTAAACCCGGAACCAATCGGCCAGTGTGGGAATCCGAAAAAACCCATCCTGAATTATCAGATTTATTAAAAAAGGGATTTAGCGAGATTACTGACCCTGAAATTGGATATAACATTATCCAATTAGGATTGATTCGCAATGTAAGGATCGATGACGAAGGGGCAATTGTGAAAATGATATTGACCACCCCATTTTGCCCTTATGGACCTGCTATGATTGAGTCCACACGCCAAAAAGCAGAACAGGTTTTGGAACTTCCAGTCGGTATAGATTTCGGTATGGATGCCTGGGACTTTTCTATGATGGAAGAAGGCTTAGGCGGAGAATGGGGATTGTTCTAGGGTTATTAGGCAATGCGCCAATTAAGCCAAGTTAAGATAAAATTGTATGTATGATAAGATTCGCGTTTTTTGAACCTAATAAACCGATCAAATTACTTAAATCAACTAAAGAACTCTCAAAATATATGCACTCGAAAACGGGTTTCCCCTTGGTAAGCCTTGAGACGGCAACTGATGAGGAAACCAAACATTATTCGTTGCGTATCGAGTCTGGTCTTGCGAGTCGACGGAGGTGGTGATGGCCGAAGCTTTGTTCTATCATTTTTCTAAGGATAATAAATTCTCGCAAGTCGCAAATGCTGACGAGGTTGTGGATGCGGTAAAAGCAGGAGGTTTTGTTTGGCTGCATTACTTCGACACAACTAAGGAGGAACTTTCGAAACTCATCGAACCCTTCGGTCTGCATCCACTTGCAATCGAAGATTGCTTTGACGATAACGAGATTCCCAAGATTGAAGACTATTCTAAAAATACTTTTATTCTTTTCAACACGTTTGACTATGAAAATGGCGAATTATCAATCGGCGAGATTGATGTGTTTATCGGCGACAACTTTCTGGTTACCGTCAGTCTGAGCAATTCCGAAAATCACCGGGTTTTGGAAGGCATTGAGCGCATTGTTGAGTCAAACCTCGAGAGGGCTCAACAGGGACCTTCCTACCTGATGCACGTCATCCTAGACTATGTAGTGGATCATAAGTTTACAGCGATTGAAGCGCTCATAGACGAATTAGACACGTTAGAAGGTGCAATGTTGGATGATGCTTCAAGCTTTAACCCCGCTGAGCTAATCCGATTCCGACGATACCTGTTAACTCTCCGCAAGAGTCTTTTCCATGAGCGGGAGATTCTCATCAAGATCTGTCGCAAAGATTGTCGCTTCATAACGGAAAAGGCAATCTTCGCCTATCGGGACATTTACGACCATCTTGTAGGATTTTTCGAGTTGACCGAGTCTTACCGGGATATTGTCACCAGTCTTATGGAAATGTACCTATCGATGTTGAACAACCAGATGACCAGAGCCTCCAACGAGACAAACATGACAGTTAGGCGCCTAACAATCATCACTACGATCTTTATGCCACTAACGCTCCTGGCTGGTATAGGCGGTATGTCAGAATGGTCAATGATGACTGGACCTAATAATTGGAGGATCGCATATCCGGTTTTCCTGTTGGCGATGGTAGTGCTTGGTATTGTTAACTATCACTTTATCAACTGGCTTGAGAAGAGAAGCCGCCGAAGGAACCAGCCCACATTGGGTATGACAAAATAAAAACCGGTCAACCCGGTTTTTATTTATTCTATATTAAACCAACTTCCTTACCAACTTTCTTGAACACTTCAAGGACTTTTTCCATCTGTTCGTCCGTATGGGTAGCCATATAGCTTGTGCGCAATAGCTGGTGCCCCTGGTTTACTGCCGGTGAAATAACTGGATTGACAAATACGCCATTATCAAAGAGCTTTTTCCAAGTCAGGAATGTTCTGGCATCGTCGCCAATAATGATCGGCACAACCGGGGTCACGGAATTTCCGATATCAAATCCCAATGAACGGTAACCTTCCCTCATTTTTTCCGCCACCTGGATGACCCGGGCAGCGTGTTGAGGCTCTTCCCTCATCACATGCAGTGCCGCCAGGGCAGCTGCAGCGTTTGCGGGAGGAATACTGGCGCTGAAAATTAGCGCGCGTGCAAAATGTTTTATGTAATGAATTGTATCCTCGCTGCCAGCAATAAAACCACCAAGTGAGGCAAATGACTTGCTAAAGGTAGACATGATCAGGTCTACCTGGTCAGTGACTCCCAGGTGAGCCGAGGTTCCCCTTCCACCGCCCAAAACACCCATGCCGTGAGCATCATCTACCATCAACCGTGCGCCGTATTGGCGGGCGAGAGGTGCGATTTCCTTCAAAGGAGCCAGATCACCTTCCATGCTGAACATACCGTCAACAACGATCAATTTCCCCGGTTCTTCAGGCAGCGACTTCAAAACACGCAAAAGATGGTCCATATCATTGTGGCGATACCGTTCGATTTTGCCGTACCCTAACCGCGCGCCATCAACGATACTTGCATGGTCGTCTTTATCCAGGATTACAATATCATCTCTTCCGATTAGAGCACTAATTGTGCCCAGGTTCGTCTGCATACCGGTTGAAAAGACCAGTGCAGCATCTTTACCTACCCATTCAGCAAGATCGTGCTCCAATTGTTCATGCAAAGCCAGGGTGCCATTCAAGAACCTTGACCCTGTACAACTGGTACCAAATCGTTTGATGGCATCAATTGCAGCTTCACGCACCTTTGGATGCGTTGTCAATCCAAGATAATTATTTGATCCGCACATGATCAGGCGTTTACCCTGGAACACTACTTCAGTTCCCTCATTCTCATTCAGAGGGATAAAATAAGGATAAATACCATTAGCAATTGCATCTTTTGCCGTGGTGAAAGATTTGCATTTATCAAATAAATCCATAGTTACCTCACAAGACCAGATTGAATTAATTCTACCAGCTAGATGATTGTTAAAACTTAGGCGTCATTATACAATAGAACAGGAAAAAGTCTGGATTGACTTCAAATGCTATGCTAATATTAACTATCAACCATGGATAAAGTTACTCCACACTACTTCGCAGGTGTTGAAACCGGTGGCACCAATATAAAATGCATCATCGCCAGTGATCCTGGGCATGTGGTCTCTGAAATTGTTCTCCCCACTCGTGACCCGGCGACAACAATTCAGAAGGTCATCCAATTCTTCAAGGTTGGAGAAAAACGATTCAACATTCCAATCACCTCAATGGGTATTGGAGGATTTGGACCTCTTAACCTAGACTCATCTTGTGCCAATTACGGTTCAATAACTTCAACACCTAAGCTTGAATGGCAAAACTACCCATTACTTGCAACAATGCGAAATGCTTTTTCATTTCCGATCGCGATCGATACTGATGTTAACGCTGCCCTTCTTGGAGAAACCCGTTGGGGTGCCGGAATTGGCTTTGCCGACCTGGTTTATGTGACAGTGGGCACGGGCATTGGCGGAGGGATTCTCAGTAATGGAAAGCTCATCCATGGTTTGATTCATCCTGAACTGGGGCATATGTTCATCCGCCATGATTTTCAGGCTGATCCCTTTGAGGGCAACTGTCCATTTCATAAGGACTGTCTCGAGGGTCTGGCATCCGGCGCATCAATGACTGCCAGGTGGCAAATCATTCCGGAACACCTTCCAAACAACCACCCCGGTTGGGATTTGGAAGCGGAATACCTCGCCCAAATGTGCATAAACCTGACCCTGTTATTTTCTCCGCAACGAATCATTATCGGCGGAGGAGTCCCACAACATGAAGGCTTATTAGCCTTCATACGTTCAAATTTTCAGTCATTATTGAACAAGTATCTTGTTTCACCCTCATTTTTTGAGTCAATCGAAAGTTATATTGTTCCGCCAATGCTCAGACAGCACGCTGGGATTTTTGGAGCAATCGCTCTGGCACAAACATTAATTTAATTTGGAGGATGGATGAAATCCAAACCGACCTGGTGGGCAGTATATATTCTTGGGTTCTTAGGCTCTCTCGCCTGGGGCGTTGAAAATCAGTATTTTAATACATTCATTTATAACGAAATTACACCTGATCCACGCCCCATCTCCTGGATGGTGGCTGCCAGTGCCATCACTGCCACCCTGGCGTCCATTTTCATCGGCGCACTCAGCGACCGTGTCAGGTACAAATGGGGGCGTAAACCATTCCTCTTCGCAGGTTATGTTATGTGGGGAATTACAACCGCACTTTTTCCAACCTCGGCTCTCATGGGCACAATAGGCGCTGCCATAGTGCTGGCAATTGGTTTTGATTGTGTAATGACCTTTTTTGGTTCCAGCGCAAACGATTCCGTCTTCCATGCCTATGTGGCAGATATCACTACGGTCGAGAATCGGGGGCGAGTGATGGGAATCCTCGAAATCCTCACATGGGTGGCCATGTTGATCGTTTATGGCGGCGCAGGTTTTGCCATTGATTACCTGGGTTATTACGCATTCTTCTATATCATCGGTGGTTTTGTTTTGGTCCTCGGATTGGTTGCTTCCATAAGCCTAAAGGAACCTGAAAGACCTTCTCGCCCACCAGCTGGCAGTTATTGGTCTCAGATTGCCAGCACCTTTCGCTGGTCAGTTCTCAGTCAAAACAAGAATTTATTACTTCTGTTCATCTCGATAACTTTGTGGGGCATCGCTCAACAAGTCTTCTTCCCTTACTTGATCATTTACATCAATCATTATTTGAAGATCCCAACTCTCGAATCTTCATTGGTCATTTTCGCCGCCATCCTCATTGGTGGGATTGCGCTGGCTTATCCACTGGGCATACTGGTGGACAAGTGGGGTCGGCGAAAAATGGCTCTGCTGGCGATTGCCAGTGAAATGGTGGGGCTGGTCGTCTTCTCGTTGGCGACCTCGTTTTTCACCTTAATTCTTACCGGTATACTCTGGGTAGCGCCATTAAGTGCCTGGATGATTGCCACAGGTGCATGGAGCAAGGACCTTTATCCGGAAGATAAGCGCGGGCAGTTCGCTGGATACCTGATCTTATTTTCGGTCGCATTTACCATGACAATTGGTCCTGCACTGGGTAGCTGGCTAACCACATCGTTTGGAATCCAGGAGGTTATCAATGGGCAGCAAGGATACATTCCATCTCCCCTCATATTCCAAGTAGGAGGATTGGCAACCCTATTGGCAGCTATTCCCATTTTCCTGATGAAAAAGAACAGCCCTATTAGTGAAGTGATTCCTTCCGGAGAAAACACATGAGTATTCCTGAATTCGTTTTACAAAAATTAGTATTTCCCGGCAGCCTGAAACGTACACCATCCGGTTTTAAATTCATTATCCATAATACCTTTGCACCTGCCACCATAACGAAGTTTTTACTAACAATTGATGGCGCTGGCATTGATTCCTCACAAATAACCATTCAAGAGATTGGAGGGATAACCAGGAACGCATCGGAATGTTCACCAGAGAATCCCCTTCTCCTTCCAGTAAATATTGACGTCATCATTTCAGCCAATTCGATGACTCCACTTGGTCAGGTTGGAGTAAAAGCGGTCACCAAGGAAGTCGGCCCAATCGAGTTTATGGTCGAAGCAGGAAAGAAAAAGAAGAAAACAAAACCATTGCCCTCAACCTTCTTGTCTTATTTGAAAGCAAAATCAATTGCTGAAGTGAAAATCGATACATCAAAGATAATCGGTCATGCATCACCATTCCTCTTAGGTCAATTCGTTGAACACCTGGAAAGGTGTATATATGACGGCATTTGGTCGGCTGATGGTCAGAAAATCCGCGAAGATACGGTGGATCTCATCAGGCAGTTGAATCCACCCATGATACGCTACCCCGGGGGTAATTTTGCCAGTGGTTATCACTGGGAAGATGGGATCGGGCCGAGGGAGCTGCGTCCACACCGCCATGATGCTGCCTGGCAGGCTGAGGAATCAAACCAGGTTGGTACCGATGAATTCTTAGCCTTCTGTGAAAACATTGGCACGGAACCCTGCCTGGTTGTAAATGATGGATCCGGTACTCCGGAAGAGGCTGCCAGTTGGGTGGCTTATTGCAATTCATCAGCGGAAACCGAATTTGGACTCAAACGCAGTGCTAATGGTCACCGCGAACCTTACAATGTTAAGTACTGGGGGATCGGTAACGAGGTGTGGGGTGCCTGGCAAATTGGAACAACCTCAGCAGCTGAATATGTGAAACGTATGAAGCGCTTTATCTCAGCCATGAAAACTGTTGATCCCACGATCAAGATCATCGCAGTTGGGAATCATCCTGTCACAGACTCTCCCGAAGATCCTGCAGCCCAATGGAACAGGGAAGTACTGGAAACCGCAGGTGACCAGATTGATTTCCTATCCTGGCATATCTATCAGCCTGAAAAAGAAGGTTGGCAGGAAGATGCAAATGATCTCGATGTCTTCAAATCCATCTGCGCAGCACCTCTAGATATCCAAATTTATATTGAGCGGGTCCACAAACAAATTGTTGCTGCAGGACTTCAGAACAAAGTCACCCAGGCGCTTGATGAATGGAATGTTTGGCTGCCGCCGAAACACGGCGAGACAAGTATGCATCATGTCACCTTTACCATGCGGGACGCCCTTTACGTGGCTTCCACCCTTGCCACCCTTTATCGCAACGGCAACGCTGTGGGGATTGCCAATCTTGCACAACTGGTGAATGTACTACCGTTAATCCAGACTAACAATGATATTGCAGTGGCTACAACTATCTATTATCCATTCATCATCTTTGCCCAGATGTTCAACCATGTCGTTTCCTTGCAGGTAAGCTCACAGACTTTTGTCAATTTACAGATGGGCCCGAATATAAACACCCACACCGAAGTACCTTATCTGGATGCCGTCGCCTCCATTGATGAGAAAGGCGATAAATTGACTGCTATCTTCATCAATCGCGATCCAATTCAGCGTATGCAGGTTACTATTAAGTTTGAATCTGGCAGCACATTTCAACCAAGATCAACCCTGTGCATCAAAGCCAATCATCCGCTAGCCTCCAATTCATTCCAGAATCCACATCGTGTTAGGATAACGAGTGGTAAATCTCCAGCACTTAAAGGAGAGTCTTTGGCTCTCACGATGGAGCCAGCATCTATCTACTTTGTGGAATTTGAAAAATAAAACGAGAGGCTGCATCTGCGGCCTCTCTCATTTGATTAATTAACATCAATGGGGTGAGTAATTACGATTCGCTGAACCTTGCAAGGTCTAAAGTCTCTACTGCATGGCGTAAGTGAGGGATAACAATGCTTCCCCCAACCACCAACGCCACATTGAACACTTCAAATAATTCTTTATCACTTGTGCCGCATTTTACACATTCCAGAACATGATAATCGATACAATCATTACAGCGCAGCACCATTGAAGCCACCAGCCCCATCATTTCCTTGGTCTTCTTGTCCAGGGCACCGTCTTCGTAAGCCATCGTATCCAGATTGAAGAAACGCTTAATCCCCAGGTGATCTGAATCCAATATCCTGGCGTTCATTTTCTTTCGGTATTCGGTAAACTGGTCAATTCTGTTCATCGCCAACTCCGTCACTATAATTCAATCTCTTGCTGGTGAAAATGAATCCGGAGGACTTTACGTCCCCTGCTATTTAACGCGCTTTCATCTCCCAGCGCTTGGGCAAAACAGAACTTACCAAATGTGATGCCTTCGCCTGGAATCGCTATGTCCTCTGATGATGTGTTAGTGATCATGATGAATAAGCCGTTTTCCGGACCACCTTTGTGTAGTTGACCCGTGGAGTGCAGGAAGCGTGGACCAAAACCAAGTGTTGTTGCCATACCAAATTCTTCAAGGACCCATTCGCGCAAATTGTTCAAAACCTGTCTATTTACTTCATTCCTGCATACAAAGGCGTTAAGCGCCACATAACACTTCTTGTCACCATAGGATTCAAGGAACTCATGTATCACAGCCAGAGGGGTTTCAGCTTTGTTTTTTGAGATCTTTTGCTTTGAGTAAGCGGAAAACTCATCCTGTTTGATGACCGGTACATCAGAAATGAATTGCCCGGTTTTCCGAAATGCTTCAATCCCAGCGAGAGTGCGCGTTTTGGCATCTTGAACGTCGGGTTGGTCGAACGAATTAACTCCGATAATCGCGCATGCAGTGGCGACAGCTACCTCCCATAAGTAGAATTGATAGCCAAGATCGTATGCAGAACTCACATCGAGGCTAATGACCGGATGCCCAATGTTTTGCAAATCACCTATGATCGAGTCGAGATCCCCATTTTTGCGCAGGTAAACAAAAAACCGGTCATGTTGGTAACTGCCTGCGGGTGTTACAGGCTCATCAGCGATCGGAATTATTCCCTTACCTTCTTTCCCACTGCTTTCAGCGATGAGTTGTTCCATCCAGGCGCCAAATGGTACCCATTCAGGATCCGCGAGGATCGTTAATTTTTCCTTACCGTTTAAAGCAGCGGTTCCCAGGATGGCACCAAGGACGATTCCCGGGTTTTCAGTGACAGGATATTCAGGACGAAACCATTTTGCGTTGTAAAGTGTTCGTTTTGCCAATT
>CAZSGL010000001.1:25880-27481 GCA_964606265.1 uncultured Anaerolinea sp.
AGGGAGGGATCATGGTCAAACAATCTGGTCGAAAATTTCACATCAGTCAAATCTTTCAAACATTTCTTTACTTTGATCTCGAGCGACCCCAACCCTCTGGTTACACCAATTCTTCGTTCTTCAATTACATCAATTAATTTATTATAGGCGGTACTAAACGCCTGGACCCCCTCCACCTCAAGCTCCTCAGTTACTTTGGCAATGGAGATGGAGTAATTTTGCAAACTTGAAAAATAGCTGTCTATTTGACCGAGGTTTTTGGCAATCGTATCACCCACCTTACCGTGATCCAGGAAGGCTGTCAGTGTTGCAGGTGGAACCGTATTAACAGTATCAGCACCAATTAACTCCTCAATGTACATCAAATCTCGATACTCAGGATTCTTGGTGCTGGTGGAGGCCCACAACGGGCGCTGGGGTTTGGCGCCATACATTTTTATTTTTTTGAAGCGCTCGCTATTGAACTCTTGCAGGAAGAGCTGGTAGGCTTTCTTTGCGTTGTATATTGCAGCCTTTCCCAATAAATCCTTTGCCTTTTCAGTTTCTGTTACCCGTTTCAGAATGGTTTCACCCAGGTAACCATCCACCTTCGTGTCAACCCTCGAAACAAAAAAAGACGCCACAGAAGCGATTGAGTCAATAGGGTCACCTTTTACCACCCTGTCTTCAAGACCGGATATATAAGACTCGATAACCTGGGCATAACGTTCATAAGAGAAAATCAAGGTAACATTTACATTGATCCCCTTGCCAATCAACTGCCTGATTGCCGGTACACCCTCGAAGGTGGCTGGTACTTTAATCATTAAGTTGGGTCGGTTTACCCTGCGCCAAAGTTCGACAGCTTCTTTCACAGTTCCGGATGTATCGTGCGCCAGGTTCGGGTTGACCTCCAGACTGACGTATCCATCCTTCTTGTTACTTTGCTTGTATGTAATAGCTAATAAATCAGCCGCACGTTGCACATCATCGATGGCCAGGTTCCAGAAGATCTCCTCGGCGGATAATCCCGCCCAGGCAAGGGTTTGTAATTGGGTGGCATAATCAGTTGATTTGGTGATGGCATTTTGGAATATGCTGGGGTTGGAAGTCATCCCCTTGATCTCACCGCGTAAAATCATGCCCTCAATTTCACCGTTTTGGAGCATCACGCGCTGAATATTGTCGTACCAAAGTGATTGTCCAATCTTTTCCAGGTCATTTAGACTACCCATTCATTCCGCCTTCTGAACTCAGTGGTTGTAGATTTTTCCAGTATTTTCCAATTCAACAATTTTTCCAACGCGCCTCTGATGCCGCTCATCTTTTGAAAATTTAGCATTAACAAAAGCTTTTACAATATCCTTTGCCAATTCAACACCAATGATCCTTGCGCCAAGGCATAAGACATTCATATTGTCGTGTTCAACACCCTGGTGAGCTGAATATGTGTCGTGACATACTCCTGCATAAATCCCCTTGATCTTATTTGCTGCAATGCAAACACCCACGCCTGACCCGCAGATGATGACCCCCCGTTCTGCCTGACCCGTGAGGATGGTTTTGGCGGCTTTCTCCGCAAAATCCGGGTAATCCACCGGTTCCTGGTTAAATGACCCCAG
>CAZSGL010000001.1:27581-42805 GCA_964606265.1 uncultured Anaerolinea sp.
ACAATTCGGACCCCAAATCCTTCAGCCGCGATCTTTTTCCCGGCTTCCAGAATCAAATGGACTTCAGAACCTGATGCCATCAGGATCAAGTCAGGATCATCCTTACCCAGATCTGCCAATACATACGCCCCTTTTTCCAATAATTTTGCTGGTGCGTATATCTTTCTATCCAGTGTTGGCATGGGTTGCCTTGAGAGTGCCAACAAGGTCGGACCTTGTGTTTGCCCAACAGCGTACTGCCAGGCTGCAGCCGTCTCGTTGGCGTCGCCTGGTCGGATTACAGTGAGATTGGGGATTGCTCGCAAAGCAGCGAGATGTTCGATAGGCTGGTGGGTTGGACCATCCTCACCGAGCCCAACGCTGTCATGGGTCATGATCCAGATGCAATGGAGATGCGAAAGCGCTGAAAGCCTGATTGAAGGACGCATGTAGTCAGAAAATACCATAAAGGTCGCGCCAAACGGCATCAAACCCTTGTGATAAGCGATGCCATTGACAATTCCTCCCATGGCATGTTCCCGAACTCCAAAATGGAGGTATTTACCCAAAGGGTTATCAGGTGTAAATGCACATGAGGATTTTATAGTAGTGTTGTTCGATGGCGTTAGATCGGCAGACCCCCCAACTAATTCAGGTATGATGGTTGCAAGGGCATTAATTGCCTGTCCTGATGCCACTCTTGTAGCCATCCCCTTTTCATCAGGTTCAAAAACTGGCAGGTTGGTCATCCAACCTTCAGGGAGCATAGCTTCAAAGCGGCGAATAAATTCTGTCCCCTTTTCCGGGAATTGGCGCGTATAGTTACCAAGTACTTTTTGCCAACTTTGGGCTTTTTCCTCACAAAGTTTTCCGACATTACGGAAGACCTTTAAAACATCGTCAGGGATAAAAAATTGGGGTTGAAGTGGCCATTCCAGGTTTACTTTTGCTCCATTTAGTTCTTCTTCACCTGGGGGTTCACCGTGCGCTTTATTAGTATCCTGCCTGGTCGGTAATCCATAACCTATGTGAGTCCGGCAAACAATAAGGGATGGGCGAGGATCAGTTTTGGCTAAAATGAGGGCTCTATCGATTTCCTCAACATTGTTGCCATCAGCTACATAAAGTACCTGCCAGTTATAAGCTTCGAACCGTTTTCCCCTATCTTCTGTAAAACTAAGATCAGTGGAACCATCGATGGTGATGCGGTTATCGTCATAACAGTAAATGATTTTGCCCAGTTGTAAATGCCCCGCCAGAGACGCAGCTTCAGAAGAGATACCCTCCATCAAGTCACCATCAGTGACGATCCCGTAGACATGGTGATCTACAATGTTCAGACCTTCCTGGTTGAATTCAGCCGCCAGGTGTGCTTCAGCTATAGCCATGCCAACACCATTGGCAAATCCCTGTCCAAGAGGACCAGTGGTGGCATCCACGCCGGGAGTCAATCCATATTCGGGGTGACCGGGTGTTATTGATCCCCACTGCCTAAAATTCATCAGTTCTTCGAGTGACACCTCATAGCCTGTCAAATGCAGTAAACTGTACAACAGCATTGAGCCATGACCCCCAGAAAGGATAAAACGATCCCTATCAGGCCATTGGGAATCGTTTGGATTGAACTTCAAATGCTTTGTCCAAATGGTATAAGCTATAGCTGCAGTGCCCATAGGTAAACCTGGATGCCCGGAATTTGCTTTTTGCACCCCGTCGGCAGACAAAAATCGTAATGTATTGATGGCTTTTTCGGTGATTAAATCATTCATCCTGATCCTCCCGGTGATCGTCTAATTTTACCACTCAGGAAAATCAGGATGAGAATATTTTTCTTATAAAAAATATCTCGACTAGTAAAATTTACCTCTTTCCGTCACTCCAGGTCATAAACGGCATATTGACAACGATATCGGAAGGAGTCAATGTAACAATGCCTTTATCAACCGCGGAATTTATGTCGCTTACCGACATAAACTCAGTGAAATTATCTTCGGATAACCATTTAACTAGGATAACCTTTCTTAATGGCGAATAACCATCAAATCCAGGCGGGCTGTCAAATACATCTGGCTGATAACCTAGTGGACCCGATCCTTTAAGCCCATTTTCAAAAACAAATACGTTGGCTGTGGAACTTTCGGGCACATTCCCAAGTTGAGGTACAAACAGTACGGGAGAATTCATCATCTTTGTTAAATTCATTGACAATTCCTCATCAGATGTTTCAGTATGAGAAAAATAGATGACTTCCCCCTCTGCATATCCCTTCCCGGCAGGAATGCTTGCATAATCAATACCAGTAGGTTTGATGTTACAACCCACTAAGAACAAGAATACTAAAGTGATTGAAAACAGTAAAGTTTTTGATTTTTTCATTTTTTCCTCTTTTTTTATTCTGCGTCGATATTCTTTTTTGATAATCTCAGGCTATTACTAACCACGAATACACTGCTAAAAGCCATCGCTCCTGCCGCTAGAATTGGCACAAGAAAACCTAATGCAGCTACCGGTATGAGGACGATATTGTAAAAAAAAGCCCAAAAAAGGTTTTGCCTGATTGTCTTTAAGGTTTTCCTTGAAAGGATAATGGCACGTACGACGCCACGAAGATCACCGCTGATGAGTACGACTGGTGCTGAAGCGATTGCAATATCTGAACCGGTACCAATTGCAATACCAACATCAGCTTGTGCCAATGCAGGAGCGTCGTTTATTCCGTCACCAACCATCGCCACAACTTCTCCCTGCAATTGAAGCTTCTTCACCTCTGAGACTTTATCACCAGGAAGTACTTCTGCAATTATTGAATCAACACCGACTTTGTTCGCGATCGCCTGCGCTGTCCGTAGATTATCACCAGTGATCATCCCAACTTTAAATCCCAGGTTGTGCAAAGACTGAATCGCTTCAGTAGAACCATTTTTTATGGAATCCGCTACTGCGATAATTCCTAACAATTCTCCATCTACTGCCACGAGCATGGCAGTCTTGCCCTCGGTTTGCAATCGCTCAATATCAGCAGTCCAAGAATTGGTCTCGACTCCTTCAGATAACATTAACTTGGAATTACCCACTGCCACGTGTTTTTCTTGTATTGATCCAATAACCCCAAGACCTGTAATTGACGAGAAATCCTCAGGATTTATTAGTTCAATATTGCGATTACCTGCCTCAGCGATTATCGACTCACCCAGGGGATGTTCGCTTGCTTTTTCGATTGATGCAGCAACTTGAAGAAGATATTCTTCACTTGTGTCCTTATCGATGAGAATGTCCGTAACGGCTGGGTGCCCTTGAGTGATAGTTCCGGTTTTGTCAAAAACGATCATGGTCACTGATGCTGCCTTCTCCAACGCTTCGGAGTTCTTAATTAACACACCAGATTCTGCTCCTTTTCCTGTTCCGACCATGATCGCAGTTGGTGTTGCCAATCCCATCGCGCATGGACAAGCAATAACCAGTACCGCAACCATATTTATTAATGCTCTGGTGGTGATTGTTAAATCCGAATTAATGGCAAGCGGGGGTCCAAAGAAAAACCAACCCAGAAAAGTAAGTACTGCTAATCCGATTACAGCCGGTACGAATACTGCTGAAACCCGATCAACAAGCTTTTGAATCGGGGCCTTGCTTCCTTGGGCTTCTTCAACTAAGGAAATTATCTGTGAAAGAATTGTGTCTTTTCCGATTCTGGTTGCAGAAAATTTGAACCAGCCAGTCTTGTTGATTGTTGCACCAAATACTTTTGCGCCCGAAGTTTTTTCCACTGGCAACGATTCGCCAGTTAGCATGGATTCATCCACCGATGAATAGCCCTCAATGACCTCGCCATCAACAGGTATGCTTTCGCCCGGACGCACGATTACCACATCCTTCAAGATGACATCGTCAATCGAAATCTCAATTTCCACACCGTTACGTATCACACGGGCAGTTTTTGGTCTTAGGCTCATCAGTTTCTTGATCGCTTCGCTTGTTTTTCCTTTTGCGCGTACCTCAAGGAATTTACCGAGTCGGATCAATGTGATGATAACCGCCGCTGTTTCAAAGTAAACATGTCCTCGAAGCAGCCCGAACGCGACTGGAAGGGAATAGAAGAAAGCTGCAGAAGTGCCAAGCGCAACCAATACATCCATATTAGCCGAGCGGTTTCTAATAGCCTTAAATGCCCCAACATAGTATTGCCATCCAACATAAAACTGTACCGGAAGTGCCAGGGCTAACATAACAAGTTTTATCCAAGAACTATGGGTAATGCTTTCAGGCAACAAACCTAAATCACCTGCCATCGAAAGGAAGAACAAAGGCACACTAAATGCAATTCCAACGATTAACAAATGCTTTTGTTTTTCTATTTCTATTCGCCTGGCTTCGCCTTCAGTATCTATTCCAGATCGTTCTGAGTCTAGCGTTTCAAATCCCGCATCCTTGAGCAATTTAAAAATTTCATTTTGGCTTATGACGGTTGGAATAAATTTTATGCGGACTTTTTCTGTACTAATATTTACTATCCCCTGGGTTATTCCGTCGGTGGATAAGAGTAGTCTTTCCAACCGGCGAGTGTCGTTATTGTCACCGAATCTCAATAAACTGATATCCAGTTCTCCTGTTGCAATACCATACCCAACCTTCTCGATTCGGTCAGTTACATTATTGATATTCACAAGTTCAGGGTCATATTCAATTGTCGCCCGTTCATTGGATAGATTGACTACCGCATCCATGACTCCGGGTAATTTTTTTACATTGCGTTCAATTGTCGCAACGCAATTTGCACATGTCATACCTGTGACAGGTAAAACCAATTGCCTGGTGTTTTTCATAAATTCGCCTTTAAGTACCGCTAATTATTTCTTTACTGGATAATTGATCTCTTTCAATAAGTTTTCAATTTTAGTTTCGTCAGCAGGATCTTCGTACGCTACTGCCACGGTCTTGGTTGAGGCATCTGCTTCAACAGATGTCACCCCGGGAAGTTCGCCAAGCTCCATTTTTATAGTGTGAACACAATGCATGCAATTGATCGCGGGTACTTCATAAGTCACTTTTTTCATTTTGATTCTCCTTATCCTTTTGAAGTGTGTGAAAATATTTCGCCAATCTCTTTAAGTACTCTTTCCCGTTCTCCAACATCTTCCCCTTGAATTGCTGTGATCACACACGAGTTCAGGTGATCATCCAAGATTACTGCACTAACTTTATTGAGCGCGCTTTGAACTGCCTGGATCTGCCGGATGATATCAATACAATACTCTTCGTTCTCCACCATCCTCGAAATCCCCTTCAAGTGCCCTTCGATTGTTAGCATTCGCTGCATTACTTTATTGTTTTGCATTTTCTCTCCCTCCCCCCTCCGGGGGGGATATAAACATATTATCAATAACCATTGTCTTTGTCAATCCCCCTATTGACATTCTTCTTCATCCCTCATAATATGAAACTATGAGCAAAGCGTCAACGAACCTCCCCTTAGCTGGTCAGACAATCCTTATCACCGGAACAGCAAGACGGTTGGGTCGTTCCATGGCTTTAGCAGTGGCTAAGTCTGGGGCAAATGTAATCATCCACTTCAATAATTCTTCGAATGATGCAGAGAGCCTTGCAAAACAAATTAAGGATGCTGGTCGGCAAGTCTGGTTGCTGCAAGCAGATATTTCCAAAGAAAAGGGTCTATCAGAATTATGTGAAAATGCTTTTGCTTTGACCCATGTGACCAGCTTAATCAATAATGCCTCCATCTTTCATCCTGGATCATTTCTCGAAACGTCTTTAGCTTCATGGCAAAACCATCTTCAGGTAAATCTAACCGCCCCATTCCAGCTCTCCCAATCATTTGCGATGGAGATTGGAAAAGAATCTACAGGTGCGATTATTAATTTGGTGGATTGGCGAGCACTCCGCCCTGGCAAAGATCACTTTGCTTATACAATAAGCAAAGTTGCCCTTGTCGCGATGACTCAATCTTTGGCGTTGGCGCTGGCCCCGAATGTCTCAGTAAATGCCATGGCGTTGGGGGCAATACTCCCCCCGGAAAATGAGCAAATCGATCCGAAACTCATGGAAAAGGTACCTTTGAAAAGATGGGCTGAATTAAGTGAACTACATTCCCTGCTGATATACTTATTGAAAAGACCTCCATCGCTCACCGGTCAAGTGATTCACCTTGATGGGGGACGCCATTTGATCAAATAGAAAGATGAAGCCATGGATAAAATTTTTATAACAGACTTATTGATTCGCGGTGTAATTGGCATCACCGATAAAGAACGTGAACAACCCCAGGATATCCTGGTAAATGTAATCATCGGAGCGGATACAAACAACGCTGCCACTTCAGATGATGTTGAAGCCAGCGTGAATTACCGCACTGTCGCCAAGAAAATTCTTTCCCACGTGGAATCTATCAAACGTTATACTGTGGAGGCATTGGCAGCCGATATTGCAGAAATTTGTCTTGGTGAACCCCATGCAGAGAATGTCGTGGTGAGGGTAGAAAAACCTGGGGCTGTGCGGTTCGCCCGCTCTGTAGGCGTGGAGATTGAAAGGCACAAGTAAGGTCAAAGAATGAACCAGGCTTACTTGATACTTGGATCCAACATCAACCCGGATGAGAATATCCCTAAAGCACTCAACTATCTACGGGATTCATTTATCCTAAAACAAGTTTCTTCCACCTGGAGAACCAGGTCGATTGGTATTGAAGCACCTGACTTCTACAATACAGCTGCCGAAATCGAAACAGAGTTGGATGCCTATTTACTTAAAGAACAATGCCTTTGCCATATTGAAGAGGTTATGGGACGAGTAAGACTACCGGATAAGAACGCTCCCCGCACCATCGACATCGACATTGTGATATTTAATAACAAGGTTCTGGATACCAATATCTTCACCATGGAACACTTGGCGTTGCCCCTTGCAGATTTGCTTCCATTGCTGCCAGATCAAAACTCAGGGATTACTCTTCAAGAAATCACCAGGAACCTGCAGGTTACTGGTGAGGCGAAAAACATCGGAATGATTCTTCCGGGTTAGGGATTACATAACCCGCTGCCTTATAGTCTCTATAAGGTTATTAAGTGGCGCAGAAGACACACGGTTAAGATTGAGACTATTCAATTCCTTGTACGCGGTCTCATAAAGATTTACAAATGTCATTCTAGTCTGATCTTTGATTCCTTCGTTTTCCAGATGCCTGGCTAACTCCATTGCTGTAGTCTCGTCTATTGGACCTTGTTGACTCCACAAATTGGTAAATTTCTTATTAATTCCTAATCCTTGTAAAATCGGATATGTCTTTTTTTGACTCAACAGGTCGGTAAATTGAGATTTGCCAGTAATTCTCGGATCACCCCAAATACCCAGGAAGTCATCCTGCACCTGGAAAGCCAATCCAAAAGTGATTCCAAAACGACCAACCTTCTTGACAAGAGATTGATCTGCTCCACTGACCATAGCCCCTAATTTACAACTGGTGCTTAATAACACTGCCGTTTTTCCATTCACCATGTCCCAATATAAATCCATTGGAATAACATTCTCTTTTTCGTAAGCCAGATCCAGGAATTGACCTTTCGTAAGCGTCAGGCAGGTCTCTTCGAGAAGCAATTTCATTGAGTTAATTGACTTGTGATCCATTCTGGATTCGAGACGCCCAAGGGACAGAAAAGAAAGCGATAGCATCGCGTCGCCAATATTAATCGCTTGTGCAATCCCCCATTTTCGCCAAACTGTATCCCTCCCCCTTCTCGTTTCGCTGCCATCCTGAATGTCATCGTGTATCAAGGAAAAATTATGCAAAAGCTCTACAGATGCTGCGGCAGGTAAGGCATCCTTCCAATCACCTCCCATAGCCTGGCAAACCTGGAGAACGAAAAGTGGTCGCAGTCTTTTTCCCTGGGTCTTATCACTATCCCCATAACGATCCATCCCTAATTGATACTCGATCATATTTTTGTACAATAGGGGAAAATCGTGAAGATATTGCTCAATAATGGACGCTAATTCAATATTGAGATTGCTTTGCATCTCGCCGTTGAAATTGACTGATAGCTCGTTTGTCATTTTTTAAATAATGGGGTTTTTGCCAATGTCGACATATCGCCGGCTCCAACAACAAACATGGTTATACGCAATTCAGCTGTAAATTCTTGGATTTTTTGAATCACCGCTGCTGTGGAAATTGCCGCTTCTTTAAAAATCACTCCTGCGATCCCTGCAACACTTGCGCCTAAGGCAATACCCTTTCCGATATCAATTCCCCTTTTTATTCCGCCGGACGCAATCAGAGGAATTTCAGGAAAGTTTAGGTGCAAATCGCTCACACAATCTGAAGTCGGTATTCCCCAATCATGAAAATGCTCACTGATCGCAATTCGATTTATATCAGTATTGCGGAATTTTTCAACCAGCGCCCAGGATGTACCGCCAGCCCCGGCAACATCAATACAGGAAACTCCCGCGTTAATCAGCTTTCTAGCAACATCACTCGATATCCCCCATCCTACTTCTTTTACGATAACAGGAACTTCAATTTTCTTGCAAATCGTTTCAATTTTATTCAATAATCCAGCGAAATTAGTTTGACCTTCCGGTTGCAGCGCTTCCTGAAGTGGATTTAGATGCAGAATTAGTGCATCTCCCTTAATGCTGTTAATTGCTCTTTTACACTCTTCCAGACCGAATCCGTAATTCAGCTGCACAGCCCCCAGGTTGGCGTAAAGCGGAATCCCTGGTGCGTATTGGCGGATATCGAATACTCTAGAGTCAGTTGGATTTTTAATATCACTGCGTTGTGAACCAACACCCATGGCAATTCCTGTGTGCTGGGCAGCTTCTGCTAACCGTATATTGATACTATCACCGGATTGAGTTCCACCTGTCATAGAGGATATCAATAATGGAGCGTTTAAAATCCTGCCAAGAAATGTGCTCTCCAGATTTATTTCATTAAGGTCAAGTTCTGGCAAGGCGCTATGTGTAAAACTATATTGGTCAAACCCAACATTCAGACTTGAATCAATCTTTTGTTCAAGGTTGATCCGGATATGATCATTTTTACGTTGTTTGGTTTCTTCGTTGGAATCCATCTCTCGTTACCTTTATGTGAGTATACCAAATATCAAAACAACATGATAAGTCTGGTACGCGTGCAACTCGTACCTTGTTATTGGTTGAAGTGTTAACGATTTAAACAAAGTTGCCTGACTGGCGATTAAAGCTCCATCTCTTGACAGATTGCGCATGGTAGTTACAATTTACCTATTACTGAGATTTCTAACTGAACATGGAGGTTTTTGAATGACTGATACTTTTCAAAAAGTAAAAGAAGTGATTGTCGAAGTTCTAAAAATTGACGAAAAGGAAGTACGAGAGGAAATCAGGTTTGTTGAAGATCTGAAAGCTGACTCCATGGACCAGTTCTTCCTGATCGATGGTTTTTGTGAAAAATTCGATATTAATATTAACGATGAGGATGCCCGAACTATAAAAACTGTTGGTGACGCTGTATCTTACATAGATTCACACAAGAAATAAACTGTTAATTTCTTATAGTTTTATCAGTTCTGGAATCTGTTCCGGGTATTTTGCAATTTTTACCCCTACGGATTCCAGTTTTTTAATCTTGCTTTCTGCAGAACCCGATAAACCTTCAATTATTGCTCCTGCATGACCCATCCTTCTCCCCGGAGGAGCTGTAATCCCTGCAATAAACGCAACTACTGGTTTAGTAAGTCGGCGCGCGATGTAGTCTGCAGCCACCTCCTCTTCATTGCCGCCAATTTCGCCGATCATTACGATTACATCAGTATTCGCATCAGCTTCGAACAATTCCAGTAGTTCAATAAAACCCAAACCTTTCACTGGATCTCCACCAATTCCAACACATGTAGATACGCCCATGTTGTGTTGCCGTAAAGCATACAAGACTTCGTAAGTTAATGTGCCCGACCGTGAGATGATACCGATGTTTCCCGGGTTGGATATATTCCCCGGGATAATACCAATTTTTGCAACACCTGGTGTCAACAGACCCGGACAATTAGGCCCAATCAGCCTGGTCTTACGGGATCGGAGATACTGCTTGACCCGCATCATGTCCTGGATTGGTGCACCTTCAGTTATACAGACTACTAGTGGGATATCAGCATCAGTGGCTTCATAAATTGCATCAGCTGTGAATTTTGCCGGTACAAAAATTACGCTGGCATTTGCACCTGTCGCATCAACGGCTGTTTGTACAGTATCAAAAACAGGTATCTTGCCATTTAGTACCCACCCCCCACCTTTACCCGGTGTCACTCCGGCAACAATATTCGTCTTATACAACATCATTTGTTCTGCATGGAACAAACCTTCATTACCGGTAATACCCTGAACGATCAATCTTGTATCATGGTTTGCCAGGATACTCATATTGCAACTCCCCGTGCGTTTTCAATTGCAAGGCTTGCTGCTGTAAATAACGAGTCCGCGGTGATAAGGTTTGATCCTTCAAGCATTTTCATGCCTTCTTCCTTATTGGTACCCACTAACCTCACAACAACCGGGATTTTTGGTTTCACCTGTTTCATAGCCCCTAATATTCCTTTGGCTACCTCGTCACATCGTGTGATCCCGCCAAAAACATTGATCAATATCGATTTCACCTTGGTGTCGGCAAGGATTATTCTAAATGCGGCTGCTACTTTCTCGGATGAAGCACCACCTCCGATATCGAGGAAATTTGCAGGTTCTCCACCGAGTAATTTGATGATATCCATCGTAGCCATCGCCAGACCAGCCCCATTAACGAGACAACCGATGTTTCCATCCAGCTTGATAAATACGACACCAGATTTCCTGCCTTCAATTTCCGCTGATTCCTCAGCTTCAAGATCCCGCATCTCGGCAAGATCTGGGTGGCGGAATAAAGAGTTGTCATCGAGTACGACTTTTGCGTCCAATGCAATGATTCTGTCATCTGCGGTGATAACTAACGGATTAATTTCTACGATGGTGGCATCACAATCAACATATAACCGCCACAAGGCACTGATGATTTCTCCAAAAATCTTCCAATACTTTCTATCAAGGTCAATACTTATGGCAATATCTCTCAGTTGATATTCCCGCAACCCAATTAAGGGATCGATCGTCCTTTTAGTGATTTTTTCCGGTGTTTTTATCGCAGTTTCCTCTATATCTACACCGCCTGCACTTGAAGCCATCAATATGGGTTTTTGGCTGTTGCGATCATTGGCGATGCTCAGGTAAATTTCTTTGTTAATTGATACAGCTTCATCAACCAGCACCTTTCGCACCGGAATACCTTTGACCTCCATCCCCAATATCTGTTCGGCGAAAGTTTCTGCTTCCATCGGGTTCTTTGCCAATCGGATTCCCCCAGCTTTGCCACGCCCTCCCACCAGAACCTGGGATTTAATTACTACATTCCCACCTAATTCTTTACTGATTTGTTTTACTTCTTGGGCTGAACTTGCAATTCTTCCGTTTGGTATGGGTATTCCGTACTTTGCAAAAAGACTCTTCGATTGGTATTCGTGAAGTCTCATCAATCCACCTTGTGTAGAAAAGGAATATTTCCAACTGAGATTATACTCCGAGCCTGTATTAAAAAAGTCCAGGGATTAACCTGGACTCTCTTTTCTTAGTTTTGATACTATCCTTTGAGAAAAGCTTCTAAGGCTTCCTTGCTGATACGATACGACTCACCAATCTTTTTTGCCTTCAAATCACCTGCAGTAATTGCAGCAACAACATCAGCTTCTGCTACACGCAGTACATTTGCTGCTTCAGCCGTTGTCATGATGGCAGGTATACTGGCAGCAGCCTGGGTGCCCGCTGCAGCGGTTTGGCTGGTACCAATCCCTTGGAGTGACTGTGAAAGCACGTTTCCGATACCCAAACCGGCACCAATTCCTGCGGTTAAACCAGCCCCGCCGCTTGGATTATTTGCTGCTTCGCGCATGGCATCGGATGCCTGTAATTGAGCATAAGTGGCCATGTCGAGCATCCCCATCGCTCTCAACTCTTCAGCAGATTTATCTGATGGTTTGAGACTTCCGATATAGAAGGTTTTCAAAAGAAGACCAAGGGCTGCAAAATCTTCCTGAGCTTTTACCCGGACACCAGCTCCAAGTTCTTCTGTCAATCCAATCATTTCAAGGACGTTTTTCTTTCCACCAGTTTCGCCTAACAGATCCTGAATCTTGGAAAGAAGCATCATGCGTAATCGATTTTCTATGTCACTTATGCGGTAAATCCCTTGTGCGCCAACAACCTGAGTTACAAACTGCTGCGCATCCGCAACCTGGAAGCTATAGGAACCATATCCCTGGAGTAAAGCAATTCCAAGCCCAACACCAGCATTCTTTACAATGATTGGTTGGGCGGTTCCCCATTTGCGATCTGCAAATTCTTTCATCGACACAAAATACACTTCCGCAGTAAATGGAGTCCGGTCATTAAAGGCCTTGCCTATAAAATCGATCAGGCCAGGTATGTTGGCGGTCACAATTGTGTGCCGTCCCGGACCAAATGTATCCAGGGCTTTGCCATCGCGCATGAACACAACCCGCTGTGATTCACGAACAATCACTTGTGAACCTATGCGTAAATCTGCAACGCCAGTTTCCGGAAAGCGATGAACAAGTTCATCAGTCATTTCATTTGGGTATTCAACTACATCAAATATTCTAGCCATTATCGTTCTCCCTGATTATGTATTGGATATCTTCCAAATTACTGACCGAGTTTCATCACTTCGGTCCGTTTATTCAAAGCGTCAAGGCAATCCTGGGTCTTTTGATTTAAATTGCGAATTGAGGCAGGAAAACCATCTGTGTCGATTGAAGCTTCAAGATTGTCGATGGCGCTTGAGACTTCACCGCCCATCGAAACCAGAGTCAGGTCATATTGGTAGACCTTCTCCAATTCAGCTTCGTTGACCTTGACGGCATCAAAAAAACCTGAATAACCATAGACTGCAGTTTTGATCCTATCGATGAACTGTCGTAATCGCACGGCTGCGATCTCAACTTCATCCATTACATCAATGCGGCCCGCATTGACGAGATCTCGTTGAATTGAAGAAAGCCGCTGCCAAAGAACCTGTAATTGATCAGATATGGTTTCGCGCAAAAGTTTGTCAGCAGATCGACGATCCTCGCGCACAATATATCCTTTAAAGCCCGGAATCTTTGCCATCAATTTCTTCAATGGGTCTTGTTGAGAAGTCACTCTATCAAACAAATCGCTCATTTAATTCCTCCATTTTTCATTGACAAACCATAATTTATTATAGCATTTTTAATAATATTATTAATTCATATCAATACATACGTAACTTTCTTATCGATGATGCATTGAAGCATGAGTTCCATCCATCAATTCCGGCTGTAGAGAACACTTATTTCATCTTCATACATCAACTGCCACTCTTGAGTCTGTTGCAAAGCAGATGAAATGTAGGTCCCTTGTTCCACCAATACATAATCGATCTCTTCTTTATCCAATGATTCTTCCCAACCAGGTTTGGCAAAATAGATGTCCACATAATGTGTCACAAATTCCGCACCGTACATATCGCAGCGACCGTCGATATATACCTTGTATTGCGGGAATAAATTCCAGATCATATAACCGCCCCAATTGTATGAATTGAATAATCGACCATTGATTTGATTTTCAGTCATATAGTTCACTGCGTCTACTGGAAATCTAGTGCGGGTGACAATTTCCTGCTTTTGTTCAAATTGAACCAAAGCATTAACGAATACAAAAATCGTGCCTAACAAAACCACAAAACTAAATGGTTTAACAATTCTATCTTGATGTGATTGATCCTCTTTAAATAGGATTACAGTGGATATCTGTTCAGCTAAAACCGGAATTGCAGCCAATGCAAACAGGGCTACGTGCTTCAAAGCCGACAATGCCATAAATCCAAAAACCAAAACAAGGAGTATGTTGGTTGTGGAAATAGACCGTTTCGATTTCAAACCAAAACCGATCAAACTCAGGTACATTACAGCGAGTGGAATCCAGGTCCTTTCATGAAAATCAGGTGAAGCCCATTCCTGGTTAAATTGTTGCAGTGATGCATCGTTGATAGTTTGAAAAGGATAGAACAGTATTCGTATGCCGTTCGGATTTACTAATGTAACTAGTGTGCAGGTTATAAATGCAAGTATCAGGGTCCATAATGGTTTGTCAATTATTTCCTTGGGGTTGCTTTTCTGTTGTATTACCCTGATGAGCGCATCAACCAACCTGCTAACAATAAAAATCCCTATCACGCCTAATCCAACAATGAATGCCCCATGTTGATTTACCCAAAAAAGCATGATCACGGGTAATGGAAAAAGGTTGGCAATTTTGCCAGTTTTAATGTACCGATCAAGAAGAACCAGGAAAATGCTTGAATATAGTATTGAAAAAATTTGTGGTCTTGGCCACAATACCGGAGTTGAGAGGATCGCACCAAGAAGGAGAGAGCCACCTACCGCGTAAAGATTACTCTTATCTTCGATTCTTAGGATTGTCAGCCAAAATGCCGCCAGGATTAGAACCGAAAAAATTATTGTACTTAGGATGATCCCGCCGGCATCGTGGAGAAGAAACATAAACAACTCAGAGAGCCATTCATGTGCTATCCAGGGTTTACCTGTTGCAGTAAAAGAATAGGTATCAAAGAGCGGAATCTGCCTGTTCTGGATAATTAATTCGCCGGTTTTAACATGCCACCAATAATCCGGGTCTTCCATTGGTCGTACTAAGAAAAGCATAATTCCTATTAGTACTAGAAATAGAAACAATTTACTTAACGTAAACTTCATAATTTTCATTCTAGCATAATTGCAGTGCCCTCACCCAAAAAAATTTACACAATTTTTATGTGAATAATTTTTAACCTTTATACAATAAGTAATGGAGGTATTTATGAATCAAGCTAGAGAAAATGGGCAAGGACTTGTTGAGTACGCCCTTATCCTAGTATTAATTACTTTCGTAGTACTTGTTGCGTTAGAGCTATTCGGAATATCAGTTTCGGACTTATTCACTGACGTTACTAGTGTTTTGGATTTAATATAGATTGGATTTGTAAGGTCGCTGTAAGGGGTACCCCCTTGAAAACTGACTTAAGATAGATATAATCTATTTATCATTCAATCTTATGAAAGGAGAAAATCACATGTTATTCGCCCCGAAAGAAAAAGGCCAAGGTTTAGTTGAATACGCAT
>CAZSGL010000002.1:0-34423 GCA_964606265.1 uncultured Anaerolinea sp.
CCTCTGCAATCCCCAACCCTTCCTTACCTTTATAGATCGAGATCATAAGCACTCCCAGACCATTAGATAATTAAATCGTAAATCAAATTAAATAATATCATTAACCAAGTATAATATTTTTACCGGGGATGACAGGCTTCGACGGGCGAGGCTGGTCCCGGACGGCAAGCCGAGAGGTACCGAACTCGTAAAATCCGTACAAAAAACAAGTGCCAAAAACACTTCTTACGTAGCTCTTCCACTCGCTGCATAGCGTGTGATCGAGCTCCCTGACGCCCTAAGAAGCGTCACGTCTTCCTGCTCCGCTCTTCAACCGGTAGCAGAGCGGACGCCACAAAGTTGAAGTGCCGTACATCCTGCCGCGAGGTGTATGAAAGAGGGCTTTCGGGTCCAAGCGACTGGCTGCCTTTTGCTTTTGTTCATTTTACGAAAGGCGGCGAAACAGAAAATGAGCTAAGCTTGTAGAGGTTCGTGGGTCTATTCGTTCGGACGCGGGTTCAATTCCCGCCATCTCCACTGTAAAAACACACTTTGAGTGTGTTTTTATTTTATACAGACCAGACCCTTCAAATACATGCTTTCCGGGAAACTCATTAATACCGGATGATCGCCAGCTTGTGATAGCACATCAATCATTTGAATATCAACCCCGGCATCAAGCGCAGCCCCGGAAACGATTTTTTGAAACAGGTCACGTGAAACTCCACCTGAACAGGAAAAAGTAAAAAGAACTCCACCAGGTCTGAGGAGTTTGAACGCAAGCAAATTTATATCCTTATACCCACGCGCTGCTTTTTCTGCCTTAGAGATAGTCGGCGCAAATTTTGGGGGATCCAAAATGATCACATCAAAGGACTCGGCTTTATCCCGCATGAGTCTGAGTTCCTTGAAGACATCACCGCAAATTGAGGAGCTTTTTCCGCCAATAAAACCATTCTTATTGATATTGATATCCATCTGGTCAATCGCTGGTTGGGAAGAATCAATTGAAGTGACTTTTTTCGCACCGCCTTTTAATGCATTAAGCGAAAATCCTCCTGTATAGGAAAAGCAGTTCAACACCTCCCTATCCCGGCAGTATTGGCTTAGTTTATGCCTGTTTTCCCTCTGATCAAGATAGAAACCTGTCTTTTGACCATTTTCAATATCCAAAAAATAATTGATTCCATATTCCTGGATCCAATTCGGTTTTGGCAGTTCGTCGCCGTGGACTAGACCCGTTCGAGGTGTTAAGCCTTCAAGCAATCTCACATCAACATCAGAACGTTCGTAGATCCGGTTTCCATGGAAAAATGTCTTAAGAATTTCGCATATTAGTTCTTTGCGCTGTTCAATCCCCACGGAGAGGATCTGGATGACCAGGGTGTCTTTATATTGATCAACTATCAACCCCGGAATGCCGTCGGATTCACCAAAGACCAGGCGGTAAGAATCCGCATCATCGGATATTATCAATTTTTTCCTTTTTTCAATAGAGGAATGAATTTTGTTAATCAAGTATTGTTCATCAATTTTTTCCTCCGCATTCCAGGACCACATACGTGCCCTTATTTGGCTAACTCCTGAATATGCAGCAGTCCCAAGCGCTTCCCCGGTACTTGACCTTACCAGTATCGTGTCGCCGTCTGATGGGTTACCCTTGATCTCATCAATCGCAGATGCAAATATCCAGGGATGCTTTAATCGCACAGATCTATCCCTGCCTACACGCAGAATACAACTGGCTAATCTCTCAGTCACCCTGGTTCCTCAGTTTCTCCAAAAATGCGCGTTCGTCTAACAAGGAAATTCCCAACAACCGGGCTTTTTCAAGTTTTGACCCTGCGTTTTCACCTATTACCAAATAATTCGTATTCTTGCTGACAGTATCTGTCACTTTACCGCCAGCATTCTCAATAAGCTCTTTGGCTTGCTCCCTGGATAAGGTTGGCAATGTTCCGGTTATTACGAAAATTACTCCATTCAAAGGTTTGTTACTAAGATCTATTGTTTCAGTTTTGTAAGTTGGCCAAACGTCATACATCTTTAATTTAGTGATCAGTCGAGCATTTGGCCCCTGTGAAAACCAGTCGATGATTGCCTGCGCAGTATTAGGTCCCACGCCGTCAATCGAAACAAGCTCATCAAAATTTGTTTCTTTTAACCGATCGAGGCTGGTAAATGCCTTTGCAAGTGCAAGTGCTGATACTTCACCAATGCCATGAATTCCCAAACCGGTTATTAACTTGGGTAGCGATTGACTTTTGGAAGTGTTAATGGAATTGATAATATTTTCAGCTTTTTTTTGCCCAAATCCTTCCATTCCGATTAAATCTGAGGTTTTTAGAATGAAAAGGTCAGCTATGTCCTTAATTTTGCCTTCGTTAATGAGTATTTCAACCATTTTTTCACCCAAACCCACAATATCCATAGCCCCTCGCGAAACAAAATGTTCGATATTTCGCACGAGTTGTGCTGGGCAGGTGGTATTAACGCAGTACCAGGCTACTTCATCCGGCAGGTGTTCAACATCCTGCCCGCAGGAGGGGCATGCAGATGGCGGAGAATAGGGTTGTAAGTCATTACTCCGCGCGCTTATCATGGGACCAATCACATACGGGATCACATCTCCGGCTCTTTTGATCAAAACGCGATCCCCGACACGTATATCTTTTTCAGCAATATAGTCAAAATTGTGCAGGGTGGCCTGTTTAACGGTCACCCCTCCGATTTCGACAGGCTCAAGTACTGCATACGGTGTCAACACACCGGTTCGCCCTACGTTTACTCGAATTTCCTGGAGTGTAGTGGAAACTTCACGTGCCGGAAATTTTAATGCAATGGCTCCCCTGGGGTCCTTACCCACAAAACCCAGGTCATCGGCTAACTGCAAATCATTAATTTTTACAACCACTCCATCCACTTCATATTGGATGGTATCTCGAATGTCCTTCCATGAATCAATTGAAGTAATCACTTCGGTAAAGCTGTTTTTCAAAACAGCCAATTCCGAGGTTGGGAATCCCAGTTCAGCCAGATACTGCAAAAGGCCCCATTGTGTTCTGGGTGGTTCGTCTGAACATTCAATAATCGCATATGTCAACAAAGTTAGAGGTCTGTTCCTCGTAATGTTTGGATCAAGCTGGCGCAACGACCCTGATGCCGTGTTTCTGGGATTTTGGTAAGTTTTTTCACCATTTTCCTGTAAAATCTCATTCAACCGGACAAAATCATCTTTTTTAATAAACACTTCACCGCGTACGATGAGAGTTTCGGGGGGTTTAATTGGCTTGTTGAGAACCGGGATTCGCAGCGGGACAGATTTTATCGTTCGAATATTTTCAGTAACATCCTCACCCTGGAGTCCGTCACCTCTGGTAGCCCCTTGAGCCAAAACACCATTTTCGTATCTTAATACCACGGTCAAACCATCAATCTTTGGTTCCAGAACGAATCCGGTTGACGTGACTCGACTATCCAACTTTCCAATGCGTTGATACCAATTTTCCAAATCCTTTGTATCGAACGCATTCCCTAAAGAAAGTATTGGTGCAGTGTGTTCAACCTTTCTGAACCTGTCCAACGGCTTGCCAAATCCGCGTTGTGTTGGTGAGCTGGAAATAATAGCCTCCGGGTGGATCTCTTCCAGCTCCCGCAACCTTCTAAGCTTTATATCGTATTCATAATCGCTGATGGTTGGTTCGTCCAACACATGGTAGCGATAATTGTGCTCGCTCAACTCTTTTTGAAGATTTTTAATCTCCTGAAATTCATCCATGTTTATGCCTTTTTATAAAATGCGCGAAATAAATTAATTCATCATATAATTATAAAGTCTTGCAACCAATATTTATACAAGAAACTTAATGAGGTGAAATAATGAAAATTATCGCATTCATCGGATCTGGGATACTCGTGCTCTTTGGCGCATTAATGGTTTTAGGATCAGTTGACCGCACCGGAAATATTATCTGGTTACCAATTGGCCTCGTCCTGATTGGCATCGGACTGGCGATCATCTTTATTGCTGCCAAGAAAAAACCTATTGCTGACGTTACCAATGTCACATACAATGTAGACCTACCTGGCAACATGAAAGTTGACGAAATCAAGTGCAAATCCTGCGGAGGGACATTAAGCGCCAAGGATATTACACTGGTTAATGGTGCTCCGATGGTCACATGTCCATTTTGCCATACTGTTTACCAATTCACTGAAGAACCAAAGTGGTGATAGAAGCACTTAATCTTGGGAGGGTAACAATGAGAGTCTACCGCTATATTTGCCTGTTCCTGATTTTTGTTTTACTGGCAGGGAGCACTAGCCCCGTTTCTGCCCAGGATTATCGTTTTCAGGTACCTGAACAGGCAGTTGTGGTCACAATCAACTCTGATGGCTCCATCGCAATTGATTACACCATGAAATTTCTCAATGACTCTGGAGCACACGCCATTGATATCGTAGATATTGGTCTTCCTAATTATGATTACGACCTCAAAACAATTACTGCTGATATTAATGGCACACCCATCACAAGGATCACAGATTCAGATATTGTCTCTCCCGGAATTTCACTTTATTTACAAAAGAATGAAATCCCGGCAGGTGGATCAGGAATTGTTCACGCCAATATTGCTGCCGTAAAAAATGTGATCTATCCTGCTACGCAAAATGAATCTGAGGAATACGCCAGCCTAGTTTTTTCTCCCAATTGGTATGACAGCCAATATACTCACGGCAATACCACCTACCAGATGACCTTTTTGCTTCCTTCAGGCATGACAGATGCAGAATCACGCTATTTCGTTCCGGAGGGATGGCCAGGCGCACAAGAACCTGAAAGCAGGATCATGTCGGATGGTCGAATTTTCTATACCTGGGTATCCGATCAGGCGAATAATTATACCCAATACACATTTGGCGCGAGTTTTCCTTCCCGCTACCTGGCTGAAGGGGTTATTGTTACCGAACCATATGTCCCACCAACCAAACCAACACCATCCTTCGATCTCAGTTCAATTTGTCCATTCATCTTCTGCCTTGGGTTTGCCGGATTTTTTGTTCTCATCATTTATTCTGCCACATTGGGCGCAAAGAAAAGGAAACTTCAGTACCTACCTCCCAAGATTTCCATTGAAGGTCACGGGATAAAACGAGGCCTCACCGCCGTAGAAGTAGCGGTTCTCATGGAACAACCCATGGATAAGATATTTACCATGATCCTTTTTGGTGTTCTTAAAAAAGAAGCAGCTCAGGTGGTGACGAAAGACCCGTTGGATATCAATCCCACCAGTCCACTCCCTGAAGGGTTGAATGGGTACGAGACTGATTTCCTGGCTGGTTTTGCTGAAAAAAATACGGCTGCCAGGCGTAAGCTGCTTCAAGTGGTTATGGTGAATCTGATCCGCGTTGTTGGCGAAAAAATGAAGGGATTCAGTAAAAAGGAAACCCTCACCTATTATGAATCGATCATGAAGAATGCCTGGACGCAGGTTGAGACCGCCGGAACCCCTGAAGTCAAAGCACAAGCCTATGAAGAGGTCATGGATTGGACAATGCTGGATAAAAAATACCAGGAACGTACACAGGATACCTTTAGTGGTCCGGTGTTTATTCCAACCCCGTCCTGGTGGTGGCGCTACGACCCGACCAGTGCGCGTCCAGCCTCAACCAGAGTAACGACAGCCATGCCGCCTGCCATTGGTGGAAAAAGCGTTTCCTTGCCCTCAATGCCCACCATGCCCGGCTCTACATTTGCTGCGTCGGTGGTTAATAGCGTTTCCACTTTCTCCTCAAGTGTTTTGGGTGGATTAACCGGGTTTACAAGTGGAGTTACCAACGTCACCAATCCGCCTCCGCCTCCTTCAACATATAGGAGTTCTGGCGGTGGTTCCAGCGGTGGAGGACGATCGTGTGCATGTGCCTGTGCCTGTGCTGGCTGTGCTTGTGCTTGTGCTGGTGGCGGACGATAAATTCTGTAAAATGAGCCTTCAATCCAGTTTGCGCACGTTTTTTAAGACTCCACCTGCAGTGGGTTTACCTTCTACAGGTGTATACCATTTTGTTCATGAATCTGGTGAGGATAAATCGCGCATTCACCTGCGGATTGATGGTGATGGTTCAGGTGTGATGATCATTAACGCCAACCAGATCTACCATCTGAACCCTACAGCAGCCACCATGTCCTATTTCCACTTGAACCATCTGCCAGTGGAAACCTCTATTAAGGCATTGAAAACTGCTTTCGATGTGAGTGACGTGGATGCATTAGCAGACTACCAATCTGCCGGCAAGATGATCGATCAACTGATTGATACAAATGCCTGCCCGATTTGCGACCTGGACCTCGAAATCAATGCTCCATTTTCTTCTACTCCTACGGCACCATACCGTATGGATCTGGCGATTACTTACCGCTGCAACAATGCGTGTGCCCATTGTTATAACGGACGGCCTCGTAACTATCCAGAACTTACTACCAATTCATGGTTCGGGATCCTGGATAAATTATGGGAGATAGGTATTCCTCACGTGGTATTTACTGGTGGGGAGCCAACATCTCGGGATGATCTTGCATTATTGATTAGACACGCTGAGGAAAAGGGTCAAATAACCGGACTTAATACAAATGGACGAAAATTAAGCGATGAGACTTATGTGAAATCACTGGTTGATTCGGGATTGGACCATTTACAAATTACTTTTGAATCCGATGTCCCGTCCATCCATGATGAAATGGTTTGCCACCCGGGTGCGTGGTCACAAACGGTGGCAGGGTTGAAAAATGCGATAAAAAACCATAAATATGTGATGACCAATACCACAATGCTTTCGACCAACAAACATACGATACCTGACACATTACGTTTTCTTGGTGACCTGGGGGTTCGAACAGTAGGTTTGAATGCGTTGATCTATTCAGGTAAAGGCAAAACTGTGGGAACTGGATTGTCAGAAAACGAATTACAAGAACTTTTATCAACAGCCAGGGAAATTATAGAATCGTATGATCAAAGGTTGATCTGGTATACCCCGACACAATATTGTAATTTCGATCCAGTAATTAATGACCTGGGGGTTAAGGGTTGTACCGCGGCACTTTACAATATGTGTATCGAACCTAACGGTGATGTCATTCCGTGTCAATCCTATTACTCTTCGGTCGGCAATTTTCTTTCATCTGATTGGGAAAAGATTTGGAATCACTCTCTTTGTACTTCACTTCGAGAACGCAGATATTTGGCTGAAAAATGCAAAGGATGCCTTTTAGTATCAGAGTGCGGTGGTGGTTGCCCTTTGATAGTTGAGTAATAATTGGTTCATTTCCTGGAGGGAACATGAAAGCACGAATTCGAACTTTTATTGACAATATTCTCTTTACTCCTAAACCGCTAACTGAGAACAGCTATCAAGGGTTTTTTCCCCTTCCCGATGGAACAAATTGCAGGTTGCATCTTCGGGTAAACAACGAGGGCGAAGGGATTTTAATCTTAAACGCCAGTACGATTCTCCATTTGAATCCGAGTGCGACTGAATTTGCCTATCATCTCATCCAGCGCACAGATGAAGATATAATCGTAAAAGAACTGGTTAAGAGATATCAAATATCCGCCTCAGCTGTAAAATCTGATTATGAGGTTTTTATTGGCAGGTTGGAGTCATTATTAACATCGCCAGACCTTGATCCAGAAAATTTTCTGGATATTGAGCGCATTGATCTCCACAAAGAACGCTTCTCATCTCCTTTACGCTTAGATTGCGCACTGACATATCAAACCAGTGATGATTCCTCTCCTGCGCTTACACCCGTTGAAAGAGTAAAAAGGACGCTGGACACCCAGGAATGGAAAAATATTCTACAAAAAGCATGGGATAAAGGCATCCCGCATGTGGTTTTCACCGGCGGCGAGCCAACATTACGTCCTGATCTTGTGGAACTGATAACATTTTCTGAAGAGATTGGTTTGGTAACGGGATTGCTCACGGATGGCGCACGCCTAACCGATACTGATTACCTCCATAGTCTCTTAGCATCAGGTCTCGATCATATAATGATTGTGCTTTACCCAGGAAACCCCGTCTCCTGGGAAGCAATAAAAGATGTGATTAACGAGGACATATCGCTCACCGTTCATATTACTGTATCCAGTAACCATACAGTGAATTACCCGAACCTGTTCGAAAAATTGCAGGAATTACAAATAAAAAAGATTTCACTGAGTGCTGATTCGCTTGATTCCAGTAAGATATTGCCTGAATTGTCACGTAAAGCGCTGGATTATGGTTTATCAATAGTATGGGACCTGCCGGTTCCCTATTCCGATATCAATCCTATCGCCATGGAGCTTGTTCAAGTTGAAAATTCTCTCAAGGGGGCTGCCCGTTCATGGCTTTACGTGGAACCGGATGGTGATGTTCTGCCTGGTCAAGGGATTATCTCAGTTCTGGGCAACATTTTGACAGATCCCTGGGAAACTATTTGGTCAGCCGCCAAGTTATGGCAGCATGACTCCTGAACAATCCAATCCTAATTGGAATCAAAGGTTTTCTATTCAAGCAGAATGGACAAAACCACTTCGTCAATTTCTAATTGAACAAACAGGCATGAGCAGTTCTTCCAGCGTTCTGGAGGTCGGAAGTGGAACAGGTGTAATCCTTCGAGATACGATTGACATGGCTGGCAATCAACCCATTGGAATCGATTTTGATCTCGGGCGGTTGTCTGAAAATAAGGCAATAAACCCAGATCAAGTTGTTGCCAGCGCTAATGTCTATTTTCTTCCTTTTCCTGTAAATACATTTGATTTCGTCATTTCTCATTACTTTTACCTTTGGTTGAAAGATCCTATTCAAGCATTAACCGAAGTAAAAAGGGTTTTGAAACCAGGCGGGCGTGCCATCGCATTTGCTGAGCCTGATTACGCTGCAAGGATCGAATACCCTGAATATTTTCAAACATTAGCGGATGCTCAAACCAAATCTCTATTTGTTCAGGGTATCAACCCAAAAACTGGACGTTTACTCCCTTCTTTTTTTTCTGGTAGCGGTTTTACCGATATCCAATTTGGAATCTCAGGTTTTCAAATTCCTGTTCAAGAGTTGAGCAAGGATTGGGAGTCAGAATGGAAAATGCTCGAACACGATTTATCTGGAAATGGTTCGGGCATACAATTAGCTCAATACAAATTAAATGATAAAAAATCCCGTCTTTCTGGCTCAAGAGTATCCTGGATCCCTACTTTTTATACAATTGGCAAGAAGAATTAAGACAAAAATAACTTTTTTTCTAAATTAAGTCACTGTAAAATTTTTCTTGATCAGGCTTTCTTCACCATTTCGTCACCGCCATAAGCCTGATCTTTTTTATTCCCATTTCCGGAGGGTCAAATGAAAGGTACACATAAGAAATCAGGCAGGACCCTGGTTGCTCTTGGTTTTGGCTACCTGGTTGACCAGGGTGAAGGTCAGGCAATGGGTGTATTGTCACCAATCCTCCAGGCAGTCTGGGGAATCAGTTACGGTGCTATTGGATTGATGGAAACCCTCAGAAACATTGCCCAAACCATTAGCGCTCCGTTGTGGGGTTACGTTGCGGATCGATGGTCTCGAAAGAAAGTACTCATCTTTGGAACTGGGGTTTGGGGACTATGGACAATTGCAGTCGGACTCATGCCAAACATTGGTAGTATGACGATTATCCGCGCAATTTCTGGCCTGGGACTGGGTTGCCTCATGCCTGCCACCTTTTCATTGCTTGGCGATCATTATCCACAGGAAAAACGCGGGCGTGCTCTAGGCGTGATTGGAGCAGTCGGCGCAATTGGGATCGTACTTGGCGTCCTGGCGTTAGGGTTTGTTGCCACACCCGAGCTTTGGCGTTGGGGTTTCATCGGTTTGGGAATCGCCAGCGTTTTAACTGGTGTGATTATTTGGCTTCTGGTGGAAGAACCTCCACGGGGATCTGCTGAACCTGAACTTGCCGGCCTCGTAACTCGGGAAAACGAAAAAAGATACATGATCAACTGGAAGGATGTATTCAGCACGCTACGGATCCCGACGATCTGGGCAGCAATCCTCCAGGGAGTTACTGGTTCCATGCCCTGGGTCGTAATGAGCATTTACCTGATCAACTGGTTGGTTAAAGACCTTGGTTTTTCGAACACCATCACATTTTCGCATGTTCGCGGCAGCGCTCCACTGGTTTTTGCCCTGATCGTTATTGGGACAGCAATCAGCAACTATGTGGGCGGGGTTATTGGTGATTTTGCTGAAAAGAAAAGCCCAAAATATGGCAGGACCATCATCGGTCAATTCTCGGTTCTGGTGGGAATCCCGTTGACCTATCTACTCTTCACGCAGGGAAAGAATATGACATTCCCTCAAATTCTCGGACTTGCATTTTGCACCGCCCTGCTCATCAGCTGGCCAGGTCGGGGTGCCAAGGAACCGATGATGCAGGCGATAGTAACACCTGAAATGCGTTCTAGCGCATATTCAGTGGTCAGTCTCATCGAAGGTGGGCTATCTGCCTTTTCCGGGCTAATCGCTGGTGCCTTGGCCGATAAAATTGGCTTGACCAACGCACTTCTTTGGACAGTTCCCTTTCCCTGGATTCTCTGTGGTGTGGGCTTTACATTGTTCTACTTCACCTACCCAAAAGACTCTGCTCGCGTTCGTCAGAAATTGGCAGAACGGCGCATTGAATTACTCGATGAACAGGCAAGCAAGTAGGACATTGCTATTGCAGAATTAATTATTTCAGACTATAATTCTGCTCGTTGTTCGGGGCGTGGCGCAGCCCGGCTAGCGCGCTTGCATGGGGTGCAAGAGGTCGGAGGTTCAAATCCTCTCGCCCCGACTAACCAAAAGACGGTGAATTTATTTCACCGTCTTTTTTATTTTGTTCTTATTTATCCTGCAAGCAGTTTAATTCCGTTATTAATCCTATTGAGTACTTTTTCATAACCGATAATTTCCATTGATTCAAATAATGGTGGACTTACCCGTTGCCCCGTTACTGCTACACGCAATGTACCAAAAACCTGCCCAGCCGATAGACCTTTTTCCTCAGCATAAGTACGGAGATCTGGTTCCAAATCCTTTTTAAATATTGAATTCTTGCTTAGGATGATTTCCCTCGTCTTTTCTAATACATTTAGGCAGTCCTTACTGTTCATCTCCTTTTGGAGAAGATCCTCTTTAGAATATTCGATTTCATCTTTGAAAAAGAATCCAGCCATCGGGATAGCTTCATCAAGAGTTGGCAGGCGATCTCGCAATATTGGGGCAATTTTTTCGAGTGTTCCGATATTTGCTTTAATCCCTGCTTTTTCGAAAAATGGAATTAATCGGGCTGCCAATTCGCCATTGGACAGATTGCGGATATGTAATCCATTAAAATAATCCAATTTGCTAAAATTTATTGCTGCCGGCGAAGGGTTTAATTTCTCCAGGCTAAATTTTTCTACCAAATCATTCATCGTGAAAAACTCAGTTTTGTCGTCGTAACTCCACCCCATTAATGCAATCCAGTTGATCACGCCTTCCGGGGTATATCCTAACTCCTTGAAATCTTTTACAAAAATAGAATGACCTTCATTAATTGCATCAGCATCTTCACGTTTGCTCATCTTCCCTTTACCGCTCGGTTTTAGGAATATCGAGAGGTGAATCCATTCCGGCTCTGGCCATCCAAAAGATCGACAAATCAAGGCATGTAACGGTATTGAGGGAATCCATTCGGAACCTCGTATAACGTGGGTGATTTTCATTAGAAAATCATCCACCATGGCAGCAAAATGATATAGTGCCCATCCGTCTGATTTCACTAAAATAGAGTCGTCGATAGTGCTGTTTTGGACAGTGATTTCACCCCTGATCAAATCCCGGACAGTGGTTACTCCATCTTGGGGGGACTTGATTCTTATGACGTGTTTTTCGCCTTTATCTACCCGGTCGCGCGCATCCTCAAGAGGAATGTTTCTGCACGTTCCATCATAATGAATGGGAAGTTTATTCTTCATCTGAGTGTTTCTGACCTCGGATAATCGGTCAGGTGTACAAAAGCAATAAAAAGCGTTACCAGAATCTACCATTTTTCTAGCATATTCCTGGTATATTTCTTTCCGCTCGGATTGTCGGTATGGTCCGTATGGTCCGCCAACATCCGGACCTTCGTCATATTGAATGTCTAGCCACCTTAGGCCGTCCATCAATTCTTGTTCGGCTTCAGGCACATACCTTTTTGTATCCGTGTCTTCAATACGTAAAATGAACTGACCCCCTGACTGTTTGGCTACCAGGTAATCATAAAGAGCGGTTCGTGCACTGCCCAGGTGCATATGTCCTGTAGGTGATGGTGCAAAACGTACTCGAGCAGGTTTAGTGAGTTTATCCATGGCTCTCCAATTTTATTTTTTCTGGTGCATTAATACGCTTTCGATCAATCCGATTCCAAGCATTAATGATAACAAAGAACTTCCACCATAACTGATGAACGGCAAAGTTTGCCCCGTTACAGGGATAACTCGAAGGTTCACTCCGATATTTACCGCTGTTTGGAAAAAGATCAGTGTCGCAAAGCCATATGCAATCATAGCGCCAAAATTATCACCCGCCAATCTGGCAGCCCTGATACATCGAATGATGACGAAAACCAACAATGCGATAACTACAGTTGTCCCTACAAACCCAAATTCTTCAGCCATAGCCGAAAAAATGAAATCTGTATGTCTCACTTTCAGAAATCGCAGCTGTACCTGGGTACCGTGACCGTATCCCTGACCTAACCAACCACCATTTCCTATAGTGATTAAGGCTTGTTCCACATTATAGGTATTCCCGTGACGTGCCTCAGGATCTGGATTTATAAATGTTAGGATTCGGTCCTGTTGGTATTGTTCTAAGAATGGAAACGCACTAACCGCAATCACAAGTGTGGCAATTATTAAAATAACCAGGAACTTATTGGGTAATCCGCTAATCCATAGCATTGAAAACCAGATAACAAATAAAAGGATAGAAGAGCTGAGATTTGGTTGTAACAAAATTTGTACAACAATCCCTGCAACAAGGAGAAAACTAATCACTACCCAACGAACGTTCTTTTCTCGATATACATTTTTTGAGAAGTAGTCTGCGAGCACCAAAATTAAAACGATTTTGGCAATTTCAGCTGGTTGAATATTTACTATTCCGACTTCCAACCATCTTTGAGCACCAAAACTGATTGTTCCCGCTATCAATATTACAGCGAGCAATAAGACGGTGATTGAATAAAACAGTTTTGAGAAGTTTTTCCAGTAGTGGTAATCCACCAGGGCAGCAATGATTAAAACGCCAAGACCTACCGCAACATATGTGGATTGCCTATTATCAAATCCGGCCAGTTCTGTATTGCCAGCAATAGCTGAGCGGATCATTAGCACGCCAAAAAGGCTGAGGAATACTACAGCTCCAAACAGCCAGAAATCAAAATGCTTCCAAAGATCTTTATTAAACATAATTATTCGATCGTCTGCTTATTGAATGATTTCCTCGCCACCAACTGCGTTAGCAATGTCAATCGCCTTGAGTTCAAAGTAGGCTTGCATCACCTTTCCAACAATTGGAGCTGCCACCGCGGATCCCTCGGTCCCATTGTACACAAAGGCAATTACAACAATTTCAGGGTCATCATAAGGTGCATAACCCACATACCAAGCGTGAGAAGGCCAGGCTTCAGGCACACACAAGTTCTTTTCATCGGCAACGTCATCACAATACTCGGCACTTCCCGTTTTTCCAGCAGATGGAACATCAAAATAGACCAGATTGGCAGTCGCGGTCCCATTGACTACGACTTCACGCATTCCCCTCTGTGCCCATTCGATTACCCACGGTTCAACTACTTTTTTCTCCCCTGTCGGTTTGTTGTTTTCATCCAGGATATCAATCAAAGGATCTTTAGTAATATCCCAGACCAACTTTGGCCCCTGCTGATAGATTACATTACCTTTATCATCTTTAATTTCAGGAACAACATTTCCATTTGAATCCACAACTTCTTTTACCAGTGTCGGCTGCATGTAAATGCCATCATTTGCTAAAATCGCAAATGACTGCAAAACCTGCAGCGGAGTTGCCAACACATATCCTTGCCCAATCGTAGTAATGTACGTGTCACCGGTTGCCCAGTTTTCTGCCCGGTAAATTCTTTTCCATGTGGGATCAGGTATCAATCCCTCTACTTCATAGGGCAGTTCAATGCCAGACAACCGCCCATAACCCAAAGCTTCTGCATACTCCTTGGCTCTCCAGGGTCCTAATCCTCCATCTGGAATTTCATCTTCGAAACCACCGCCAATTTTGTAAAAATAAATATCATCTGATAAACCAACTCCTTTTACAAAATTACACATACCGTGACCACCACGATCATATCCAACATATTCTCGCGGAATACCCGGCTCATTTGCGCTGTATTTCTGGATGATGGAGATGGTTCCAGGGCACTCGATCTGTCGTTCCGGTGTGATGACCCCTTCATTCAAAGCACCTATGGCGGCTACCATCTTATACACTGATCCAGGGGGATGCATTGCGGAGACTGCATGATTTAACATAGGATGAAGTGGATCCTCAGAAAGTTGATAATAATAATACGCAGGGATAATCCTCTCCAACCGATTATTTTCATACGTCGGTTCAGATACCATGGCTAATATCTCGCCATTTTTTGGATTCATTACGATAACTACCCCATTCTGCGATTTAATCGTTCCTAACCAGTTATTCCAAAATTTTATTTCGTCCTGGAGAATGGTTTTTGCAGCCTTTTGTAAACGTGAATCTATCGTAAGTTTGACTGTATAACCAGGGATTGATTCAATTGGCGCCTCAACATCCTTGATTTCTTTCCCTGCGTTATCAACTTCGACAACTCTCGAGCCATTCTCTCCTATAAGGAGATCGTCCAATGAGTATTCAATACCTGCAAAACCTACCTTATCTCTTCCAGGTACAAAACCTTTTTCAACGTAATAGCTCTGGTTTTCAACAGTAATCGGTCCAAGGAACCCGATTATCTCTGATGTCAATGAACCAGTTGGGTATTGTCGCACAGATTCTACTTCAATTGAGACTCCTGGCCAGTCGTTCTGTTTTTCTCTTATTACTCGAGCCAGCAAATCATCAATATTACATTTAATTTTTACAGGTTGGAATGGCGCGTTAGTATCACCAATAATCACGATTTCTTTAATTCCAAAATCTGTTTCACAAGGAGTAAAAGTTGTTGCAGATTCGTCATTTAGAGCTCCGTTGGTCACAGGAATATCAATCAACTCCGAGAGTTCGCGGAAGATTGTTTCTGTTGTTCCAATATCTACAGGCAAATTAGCTGGCGTGATGGAGACATCAAATGAAGGCGCATTTTGAGCAAGGATAAACCCATTCCGGTCCAGGATTTTTCCACGTGTAGTTTGAACACTAATATTCTTTAGTCGGTTCTCTTCAGCTTGTGATGTATAAAGTGAACTATTTACAATTTGTAACGAAAAAAGACGAAAAATGTAAAAAATAAAGACGGCACCTACAATAGCGTAGATAACCTTAAACCTCCATTTTTCAAATCCATTAGTCACATCCTGGTTTTTAATCATTTTCTATCTCCGTATAAACCATGGAACTTAAATCTTTGGCGATTAGGTAAATCGGAAATGCGATCACCAGATTTAGGATCGTTGAGGGAATGATAATACGTTGTACTGCATCAACCCACGACGTATTAATACCGATTATTTTTAGAGCGGCAAAGTGAATTAGATAATTACTGGCACTACCAAGGATCAGTACAACAAAGAATGAAAGCAGTGGTGATTGCCACAACCTTTTTTTCATAAAATATCCAAATAGAAATATTACAGAATAACCAATTAAGATCGCATACCAGGGTACAGCGGAAATGAAAGCAGTCATGATTATTGCAAGTACAAACCATATCCAGCTTTTTTTAACACGTGATTGGATTACCCAGGCTGTTAGCCATACCAGGATAAAGTCAGCGAATCCATCCAGTAGTAAAAACTTGCTGCTAATTGTTATTTGAATACTTAATAAGATTAAGAGTATTGGGATTG
Organism: uncultured Anaerolinea sp.; assembly: GCA_964606265.1. Taxonomy (GTDB): domain Bacteria; phylum Chloroflexota; class Anaerolineae; order Anaerolineales; family Anaerolineaceae; genus UBA6107. Next base: position 16,098 of record CAZSGL010000002.1, read on the forward strand.
CTAATAAGTGAATCATTTTTACTCATTATCTTGCGTGAGGGGAGTGTAATCAACAGGTTTAAAATTCGTAATAATTAACACTGCCCGAAGTTTAGAGAAATCGACAACAGGTTGCACAGACGCGCTTTGAAACAAGGAATCGCGTCCAAGTCCCGGAGTTAATACCTGACCAACCAATATATCAGCAGGATAAGATCCACCAAGTCCTGAGGTAAGTACAAGATCACCCTGTTCCAGTTTGACATCAAGATTTACCATTTCAAGAGTTAGATCACCAGAGACTGATCCGGAAATTTGTGCTTCTGAGTCGGCGTTTTCAAGCCTGATGTTAACAACTGAATCAGGGTCTGTAATCAATTGCACTCTTGCCGCGGTAGCAGTAACAGCATCGATATGACCTACCAAACCTTGCTGTGTTACCACTGGCATCCCTTTCAGGACTCCATCATCAGAACCATGGTCAATAATAATATAGTTGAGAAACGGGCTCGGGTCCCTGCCAATAACCGACCCAGCGATGTATTTATTTTCAGGCCTTGTCCTGGCAAAATCCAACAATGCATAGAGAATGTCTGTTTCAGATACTTGTTGTTTTAATATTAATATTTCTGATTGAAGTTCAGATATCTCGTTTCGTAAATCTGCATTTTCTTGCTGCAAGCTTGTAACGTCACGGGGAAGCGTGAGAAACTCTTCAAATGCCTGGACACGTATTGCCAGCCAGGATTGGGTATCAACTAGCGGAGAAATTGTCTTCCCGATGATCTTGCCTAATAATCCGCTAAGCGCTAAAAATAAAATCCCGATTACCACTAAGCCCAAGACAATTGGCTGCCAGTTTTTAATCCTGACTTTTTTCATTCATCCTAATTTCAATTTATCCACTCACGCGCCGATCCAGGCTGACCAGAAATTTTTCATGCTCAGCAAGGTTTTCGAGGACCAATCCAGCTCCTCTAGCAACGCAAGTCATAGGATCTTCTGCAATCCAAACACGCAGGTTTAATTCATCTTTAAGCCTTGGCACCAATCCCAATATTTGTGCCCCTCCACCAGCGAGACAAATGCCGGAATCCAGTAAATCCGAAATTAATTCAGGCGGAACTTCATCTAGTGCGTCTTTGATCGTGTCAATGATTACCTGGATCGAAGTTGAGAGTGCTTCTCTGATTTCTACCGAGGAAACTTCCATCGAACTTGGTAGACCTGTAATCAGGTTTCTTCCTCGCACCGTGTAGGTCAACTCGGTTTGCAAAGGATACGCAGAACCGATATTTATCTTTACTTGTTCAGCAAGTCTTTCACCAATAAGCAAGTTGTATTTCTTTCGAATGTACTGAAGAATATCCTCATCCAATTCGTCGCCGGCTACGCGCAATGACCGTGATATTACAACTCCTCCCATCGATATAACAGCAACCTCCGTCGTGCCTCCGCCAATATCGACGATCATTGTTCCTTTAACTTCGTTTACCGGTAGACCCGCTCCAAGCGCTGCTGCTCTGGGTTCTTCAATTAGATACGTTTCTCTGGCACCAGCAGCCATAGAGGCGTCATAGACAGCGCGCTTCTCAACTTCTGTAGCTCCCGATGGAATACCAATAGCCACTCTCGGGCGAGGCATTGGGACAATTGTTTGTTGGTGAACTTTACCAATAAAATATTCAAGCATGGATTTTGTTATTTCAAATTCAGAGATTACACCGTCACGTAGTGGACGGATAGCCACGTAATTAGCTGGAGTCCGCCCCACCATCTCTTTGGCGGAGGCTCCAACTGCAATAGTCTCTCTTGTTCTCTTGTTAACGACTACCCAGGATGGCTCATTTATTACGATGCCTTTACCTTTGACGTTAACTAGAGTATTTGCGGTCCCAAGGTCAATTCCAATATCTAATGAAAAAAAACCCATCAACCAACTTAATAGATTGGCTGCCAACAGTTGCTCCTATGATTGAATTCAGAAACCAAAAAAAATTATACCATAAGGGTTTTGTCAATATTTTTATGGAACCCCTTCGTATGTTTTGATTCCTTTTTTAGCCGACTAAATCAAAACAGGATTGACAAAACACTTTTAAGTCTATAAAATACCACTACCGTTCAGCGGGTGTCGCCAAGTGGTAAGGCAGTACCTTCCCAAGGTACCATTCCGTGGGTTCGAATCCCATCACCCGCTCTTTCTTTCCCATTAGTTCGCATAATACTTGCAATTAGTCATTGAGTACCAAGCAGTATTGCTTGGGACTTTGCATAACGGTAAGTAGTTTCCTGATGAATTAATGCTAAAATTTTTGTACCTCGAGGTATTTATGAATAATAGAAAAGTCATTCTTCATGTCGAAGATAATATTGATAACCGTGTATTAGTCAAAAGGCTACTGGAGTCTTCTTCATTCCATGTTGTTGAAGCCGTTAATGCCTTTGAGGCAATCACCTGCCTACGCAGATACCGGCCTGATCTTATCCTCATGGATATCAATATTCCTGATGTTGACGGATATACCTTAACTTCAAAGTTAAAAACTGTTCCTGGAGTTCGTAATATTCCAATTATAGCCATTACAGCGAATGCCATGCGGGGAGATCGAGAAAAGACCCTTCGCGCAGGCTGTGATGGTTATGTCGAAAAACCAATTGACATCGACAATTTTCTGTCGCAAATCCACCAATTTCTCGGAAATCACAATAACCAGGGATTCTGATGACAAACGAAAACCTCCCTGTCGCGCCTTACGAAGAAATATACGCAAATTTACAAAATAAAACTGTTCTCGTAGTTGAAGATAACATTGGAAATTTCATGTTGATTGCCAGAATGTTAACTAATTACGGGGTCCATTGCGAATGGAAAACTTCAGGTTTTGAAGTCGTGGAATTTGCCGCTACGCTCTCAAGCCTAGATCTTGTATTAATGGATATACGCTTGCCCTATGAAGATGGTTATGGCGCTATGCGAAAGATCAGGAAATCAGGTGAGTTCGAAAACATTCCAATTGTTGCGGTAACTGCCAATACTGGATTGGAGCAAATGCGTAGTGCTCAGATGGCAGGTTTTGATGGTTTTATTGGTAAACCATTAAATCCCGATCGTTTTCCGGACCAGATTAACAGGATCCTCACAGGAAAACCTGTTTGGGAATGCAACTAAGGAGTTTTTATGTCTGAACAATTTGCCAGTACACCCATCCAGGAGAAGCAACCGGTCTTTCGCAAAAACCTTGTTCAACGGGTTTTGATTGGTCTACTTTTAATTGCTCTTATACCAATTCTAATTATAAGTACAGTGACATTTATTCGTACTCGTAATACAGTCCAATCTCAAGCCCTGGGTCAGTTAGCGTCTTTAGCTGATTCCTATTCTTTTCAAATTGAGCAATTTGTTGCAACCCGGCGCCAGGCGCTTGATCAGATCAACCAATCTGCCGGTTTTGACTCTAATGTTGCGGTACTATTCCAGGGAAGAACCGCCTCAACCTACTTCTTTGCACTTTCTTCGCTCACAAACTACATTAATCAATATATTGAAACACCAACAGAAAAAATATTCGACCAAGTCTCCATTGTAGATATCGATGGCACTGTTCTAGTTTCATCAAACCCAGACCTCACAGGAACCATTCTTTCAGATAGTTACATCATCAGGTCAATGTATCAGCTTAATAAATCAGTATTAGCTTATGACCCGGGTGGTTTATTCCCTGGACAGGTGGTTCTAATTACTAGCAAGATATACATAAATCCAGAAGGTGCACCTGGACTTACTTTGGTAGGTTTTTCTGCATCGCCAGTCCCTCTTTCCCAATTAAATACCTCCCAATCATTCTTTGAATCCAGTGCGGGTTTTATCCTTGCCACCGATAATAACTTGATCACAACTGACCAAAAAACAATTTCTCCAATTATCGTTCCACAAACCAGTGATGAGTTAGGCGCAATCCAGTCTCGCTTAACCTCTGGTGGATTGGGAACCCAATATCAGTATATCGACAAAAGCGGAGCTCAGGTTTTTGGTTACTATAAGAATTTACCCGCAGTATCTTCTAATTTAATAATTGAAGTTCCCCAATCCGTTGTTCTTGGTCAGCTTCAAGATCTCCTTCCATTTACCCTCATCCTATTAACTGCACTGATGTTGATCTCTGCAATAATTGTGTACATTTCGTCAAGGAGAATTGTAAAACCATTAGTTGACCTGGCAAACGATGCCCAAACATTTTCGGCTGGAGACTGGTCTTATCGAGCTAAAGTTGAAAGAGACGATGAAATTGGATTGTTAGCTTACTCCTTCAATAATATGGTTGATCAGTTGACCGGTTATTATTATTCTCTTGAAGAAAAAGTTGAGTCACGAACCCAGCAGCTCCGACTTGCTGCAGAAATTGCTCAAGAAGCCAGTAAGGGACTCACCCAGGGGGATATACTCCATCAGGTTTCAGTTGCCATTTCTGAAAAACTGGAAATCCCATACCATGCGGTTTATTTGATTGACAATGTTTCGAGAACTGCTTCTCTACTAGAACAGAACTCAACCCTCTCCGATACCTTACCAGAGAAAAATTCGATAATCCCAATTAATAATGAATCCATGGTTGGTTGGTCAGCTGTCAATAAGCAACCGCGAACATCAGGAAACATCCGGGCAGAGAATGATTTCACCAATACTCAGGGAATTTTAGATTCTACATCAAGTCAAATTACTCTACCTGTTATTGTTGACGAAGAGGTTGTAGCGGTATTGGATTTCCAGAGTGACAGACCTAATGTGTTTGACAATGAATCGCTGACTGTTTTTTCCACCTTGTCTGACCAATTGGCCACCGGTCTTCGCAATATCCAGGTGGTTGAAACTGCTACTGTAGGTCTGCGTGAAACTAACGCCTTGTATAGCACCAGCCGACAAGTGACTGTCGCCCATTCTATCGAGGAGGTGACGGAACACCTGGCCTTCTTATTCAACCAGACTCAATATGTTAGTTTCTTTTTCAGTGTTCTTGGTGATCAGATTCACCTCATTAATGTTACTGATCCCAAAGGGACTAGGTTGGACCAATCATTGAAGGGTTTTAATATTCCCTTGGGAAAAGGTCTCACAAGGCTAACAAATAATCCTATGCTAATTTTGGATGACCTGAAGACAGAATCTGACTTCAGCAACCTGAGTGTCTATTTTGAACGTAGAGGCTGCACTTCTATTGCGCTTCTACCCATTAGCATTACAAATGATCTTGGCTACCTCCTGGTAATGGGTTCTCGTGAACATGAACCTTTTTCAATTCTGCAGATTCAACCGTACATCAATTTAACAGAAGTAGTTGGGGCAACACTGGAACGTGTTACTCTCCTTTCAACATTAAATCAACGCGTAAAAGAGCTTGATACTTTGTCTTCAATCAGTCAATCTGCAACAACTGCCACTAATATTGAAGACCTTTTTGAAAGGGTCCATCAAGAGCTGATTCAAACTTTGGGCTCCAACCTTGGTTTCTCGGTCATACTAAATAACATTGATCAAGCATCTCTTTCCATCGCATACTACAAAGATGACGAAAAACTGATCATTCCTGCCTATCCTTACACTGATGATCTTTTTTCTTTACTGGTCACAAAAGGCGAACCTATATTGCACAGAGATGCTTCTGTCCTTGGTTTGAGAACCGTTGACTTTGATCAGTTCACACTTTCTGCTAAATCCTGGTTAGGCATTCCTTTGATCCTGGGTGACCGCGTCCTGGGTGGTTTGGTTCTCTTTGATTCAAAAACATCCAATCGGTTTTCCACCGCAGATAGTGAGCTCATAAGCACATTAGCTCCTCAAATTGCAGCCTCAATACAGAACACCGAATTAATCGCTTCCCAGGAAAGAGCCCTCAATGCATTTGAAGAAGAGAGATTCTTGTTGAACTCACTTCTTAAGAATATTCCAGACGAAATTATCTTCAAAAACTCAAAAGGTGAATTTATCCGAATGTCTGATTCGGCATCCCTGTCCCTTGGAGCTGAGAATCCGGATTCTCTGGTTGGGAAACTGGATTCTGTTGACGAAATAACAGAGACTGAAACAGGTTTTGAATTGGAAGTTGATTCTGATCTTTCTGTTATTTCTCGTGCGACTCCACTCCTTGGAAAAATCGAACAGGTCGACAGCATTGGTGGAAATAAAGGCTGGGCTCTTACCAGTAAGATTCCATTATTGGATGAATCTGGCAGTGTGTCAGCACTACTGAAAATTTCCCGTGATGTAACTGAGCTGGTTAATACTCAAAATATTGCGCGCCGCCGTGCAGATCAGTTATTGACCACCAGCGAAATTGCCCGGGAAGCTACTACCGGTAACCTGGACATTGATGAAACTTTAAAACGTCTTGTGGACCTTGTTAAGAATCGTTTTGGTTTTTACCACTCCTCGATCTTCCTGCTCGATGTGCTTGGTCAATTTGCTGTTCTCAGGGAATCTACTGGAGAAGCAGGGGCACAATTGAAAGAAAAAGGGCACAAACTCGCTGTGGGCTCTACATCAATTATCGGACAAACCACAGCAAGAGGCGAACCTGTTGTTGTTGGCGATGTGACAAAAGAATTGAATTATTATCCCAACCCATTGCTGCCAAATACTCGTTCAGAAATGGGTATCCCTTTGAAAATTGGCGATAAAGTATATGGAGCTCTTGATGTTCAGTCGGAAGAAGTGGATGCATTTACATCGGAGGACATTAATATTTTGCGCGTTCTGGCTGACCAGTTAACAGTAACTATTCAAAATGCAAATCTCTATACCAAAACACAACAGACTCTAGAAAGACACAGATTATTGCAGCAATTAACGTCTTCTGCGGGTCAAAATATTACCATTGAAGATGCAACCAGAAATGCAGTTCAAGCGCTTCAACGAATTTTCCCACTTGAAAAAGTTACATATATGATATCAAGCTCTCCTGTCCATCTCAAAGTGAATTCCTACGCTGGTTATTCACCTGATTCTCTGTTATTCGATGAAATTACTAAAGGGCAAGGCATAATCGGCAAAGCTGGATCAGAAATTAAAGCACAACTTTCCATAGATATACCATCTTCTGATGAGGGTAACGCCTTATGCAAAGGCACAAGATCGGTCCTTGCAGTGCCTGTTGCTTACGGTAACCGGTTAATGGGTGTTTTTGTGACAGAAAGTACAGAACCTGGGAAGTTTGATGAAAACGATCAGGAAATTGTGGCAACATTATCCAGCAATATGGCATCCTTAATTGCCAATATTGAACTTGTTGAGCAAATCAGGCTGCAGGTAGATCGGCAACGACAACTTTACGACATCACCAGTAAGATTCGCCGCTCTACCGACGTGGAGACAATCATGAAAACCTCGCTAGCTGAAATTTGTACAGCCCTCAATATTCGTAAAGCTTCAATTGAGCTGCTTCAGGACCAATCTGAGATTGAACCTGTTAGCGATTTAATGAATTTACAGAAGGGTAAATAATATGAACTATTTCCGTTCATTACTCCCCTCATACTCTCCACCTAATATTGACCCAAAGGATGAATTACGTGTCTGGCAGGAACGGTCACTGCAATACCTGCTGATCGGATTCGCCATAATCAGTGTAAGTGTCGCATTATTAATGATTCAATCCTCGAGTTTCACCGGAAATTGGACTTTATTCTTTAGTTTTGCTTTTCTTGCTCTAGCTTCTTTGGCACTTTTTCTCCTCAGGAATGTCTCTTATTGGATCCGGTCAATTTCCGCTCTGGTTGCTTTTTACATTGTAGCTACGGTTGTTTTTATCCGTAGCGGTTGGGGTGGTGTTGCTCTCCTCATGCTCATTTCTTTTTCCTTTCTCGCAACTATTTTTCTTTACAATAAACCATCAAGGATAGGCTTAGGTTTGAGTATTGGTACGCTCTTATTCTGGGCAGTCCTCCGCAGCACTGCACTAGTTCCGGGAATTGTTGAATCATCCAACATACTCACCCTGATCATCGACGTTGTATTGGTCTTATTTATTGGAGTCGTGGGTAATTTTGCCATTTCAACATTGAAAAAGAAATTCCTTGATGAGCATAATAAGTTAACGAGTTCTGAATTAGCTAGAGAAGAACTGCATAGACAATTAGAGCTTCAGAAAACAGACCTTGAAAAGAGAGTTTTCCAATTACGTACCGCTTCAGAGATCACCCAAACAGCCTCAACGATTTTCGAAGCCCAGGCTTTGTTACAGAAAGTGGCAGAACTGGTTCGGGAGCGATTCGACCTCTATTACATCGGGATTTTTCTGCTTGATGAAGCAAAAGAGTATGCCGTTTTGCGCTATGGCACAGGTGATGCTGGCCGAAGAATGATGGCAGCAAAGCACAAGCTGGCAGTTGGTGGCTATTCAATGATTGGATGGGCTACCCAAACCAGGAAATCAAGAATTGCACTGGATGTCGGAGAAGAAGCAGTGCATTTTGATAATCCGTTACTTCCAGAAACACGGTCTGAACTAGCATTGCCCATCATCGGTGCAAATGTTGTTTACGGTGCTATGACGGTCCAATCGACATTGGTTAACGCATTTGATGAAAATGACGTATTAATTCTTCAAAGTGTTGCCGATAGTCTTGCCGTCGCCCTCGAAAACGCTTCCTCATTCCAAAAATCACAGAAAGCCATGGATGATATCCGTGTTTTGAATCGTGCCTATATTAAACAAGCTTGGTGGGATACGCTCGATTTGAACCGCGAAATGAAATTTGACTTTGAAAACCCAGAATCCATTGAAATGCCGGAGAATCCAAACACCATTGAGGTCCCACTGGTTTTACGTGATGAGGTGATTGGTAAAATCAACCTTGAATTTGATGGTTCTGAAGTTTCAAAGGAGATGCAAGAATTTTTGGATACGATATCCTCCCAAACAACAGTTGCGCTTGAAAACGCCAGGTTGATTGAGGAAACGCAGCTCGCAGCTTTACAGGAGCAACAATTAAATGCCCTTACAGCCCAGTTTTCGAGAGCAGTTACTATTGAAGAAATTCTAAAGACAGCGGTTATGGAATTTGGCAAACTTCCTTCTGTAAGTGAGGCGTCAATCGCACTTATCCCACCTGAAGAGAATGAAAGCCGCGAACTAAGACCTTTCACCAGTAAGGAGGTGAAATGATTAGCCCTACACCACCATCCAACGAAACCAAATTTTCCCGGTCAGAGGTATCACACCACTCGATTGATGAATTAAAGACCATACTTCTGCAAAATTATCTTAGTGGATCGATCATTCTTGGGACAGTCGTATTTTTTATCAGCCTTTTCGTCTCAATTCAAAAGCAGGATTATGTAACCGCAATACTCGTGACAATAATTTTCCTGGTTTTATTCATCATCACGTTCGTTCGCAGCATCAATACAAATATCCGTACGGTGACATTGGCTTTTCTTTATATTGCCACAGGCGTGTTGAGTATTCTGTCTTCCGGTATTAATTCCAACGCAATCTTGTACTTTTTCACTTCAATATTGTTATTGGGAATTATGTTGCGTGGTTTATGGTGGGTAGCCGGGTTGATATTTGAAGGAATTCTCATTTCAGTCATGGGATTGTTGATCCAATTTAATTTGATTCAATTGGATACAATTTTTCGCTCAGAGAATTCTATCGTCAACTGGTTCACAACGATCACAATGACTCTTTTCATGGCGTTTGTTGTTGTCTCTCCTCTTGCACAATATATTTCTGCCTTGAGATCCCAAAAGACTAATTTGGAAGCAGAAAAAGAAGTCCAGGACTTCAACAACTCGCGCCTTAATGAAAGAATTTCCGCTTTAGAGACAGAAGTCGATAAAAGAAGATCGAAAATGCTCGCAGCCAGGCAGATTTCGCGAGAAATTACACAACAGAGTGGATTACAGGAAATGTTAAATGAGTCTGTTGATTTGGTGTGTACACAATTTGAATTCTATTATGCAGCCATATTCCTATCTGATGAAAGGAATGAGTTTGCTGTTTTACGAGCTGCCAGTGGCGAATCAGGTAAACAACTTCTCTCACAAGGTCATAAATTGAGGATTAGAGAAGAGGGTATTGTTGGATACGTTGTTGCCCGCGGAGAAACCAGGTTAGCTCTTGATGTTGGTGAAGATTCAGTTCATTTTAAGAACCCTCTTTTACCTGACACTAGATCTGAGATCGGAATTCCATTAAAAATCGGACCCAAAGTTATCGGAGCATTGGATGTTCAATCAGATAAAGAGACTGCTTTTTCTGAGGAGGATATTGATATCCTGCAGTCAATTGCTGATCAACTTGCTTCGGCTATTGATAAGTCAATCTATATCGGCGACTTAGAGTCTCAGGTAAAGGAACTTATTATTGGTTCTGGAGAATCCACACGTGGTGTGTGGCGGTCACATCTCTATGGTTCAAAGCGGAATCTTTCCTATATTTACCGGGACGATCAATTGACCAGCGCAGTAGCCACCCCATTATTGAGTGATTTTTCCGAGACAACTATAGAAGGATATGCTTCTGATACTGAGGAAGGTGAAACAAACTCACCAGTTACAGTTTATTCACTTCCAATTAAATTAAGGGATCAAGTTCTTGGGTTGATTAAAGTCCGGTATAGCGGCAAAAAAATGCCTGTTAGGATGGTCAACCTGGTAAATACAGCCACCAGTCGTCTTGCAATTGCTTTGGAAAACGCTCGATTACTTGAAAACATCCAGGAACGCGCAGAACGTGAACATACAGTGGGGGAAATTTCAACAAAGGTTCGCGCATCCCAAACCATTGAAGCAATTATGCAAACAGCAGTCTCCGAACTCGGAAAGACACTTGGCGTCAATGAGGTAAGTATCCAATTAAAAACAACTGACAACACTGATCAAGAATAGTCAGTGGAGGAAAGATGATAAATACTCAAAAAGAAGCGCTGAGCAATTCTCGACCGGATAGAAAACCGATTGCCATTAATCCAAGGTTGTTCATTCTAAGCCTTGTCATCCTTTCGGGAATTCTCTCGATTGCTTTCATTTTCATTTCAATCTATACAGGGATCTCATCCTTCTTCCTTCTCGCTGCAGGGTTCACGCTAACCACGCTTCTCGGTTTATTGGCTATAACCAAGTACTGGCTGGCTCAAGAGTCCGTAAAATTATTAATTTTTGCATTGTTATTTGAACTATCCATAATCCTATCATCAACGATATTACCGTCGTATTCAGGATTTCCCTACTCGATAATTGCACTAACAACTGCATTTCTCATTACAACATCATTCGCCACATCAGCAAACACCGACTGGGTCATTTGGACAGGTCTCCTGGGGGCAATCGGCTCAATCTTGTTTAGTATTTTGGCTCCGTTGCCTCAAATAATTAACTCAAACATCCAACTTGCTGTGGTCATCCTGGCAGGTTTCTTCCTGATGATTTTGGTTTTCTTACTCTTCTTTGGAAATCTTCGGATAAACCTGCGTGTTAAATTGATTTTAGGAGCGCTCGCTCTTTCTCTAATCCCTATTACAGCTCTCGCGTTGATCAATAACCAATACCTTATGACATCCATTCAGCAACAAGCTAACGATTCTCTTAACGTTGCGGCAGCTCAAACATCATCTGAAATTGACGGTTTCTTACTTGAAAACCTCGAATCGGTGGCGAGTGAAGCCAGTTTACCGGCATTGGTCGATTATCTGGCTCTTGATCCTCAAGTTAGGCAAGGGTCATCTGAGGAACAGGAGGTTTTGGTAACAATTCGTTCATTGCAGACAAAACAAAAGGTCTATCTTCCTTCTTATGCTATTCTAAATTTCGTCGGCGCGAATGTAATCGACACATCGGAAATAAACATTGGCACTTCCGAGAGGACGACTTCATACTTTAGGCAATCAGCGATAACCGGTGCTGCTTTTATTTCACCTGTTGAATTTATCCCTGGAACGCGTGAAGCATACATCAATTTTATTTCGCCAATTGTGAATCCCTCGAGACAAGTGATTGGTTACTTGCGCATTCGGTACGATGCGCGAATACTGCAATCCCTAATTGAAGATAATGTTGGTTTGATTGGAACAAGGTCCTATCCAGTTTTGTTGGATGAAAATGGAATGCGACTTGCGGATGGATCTGCGCCAAACCTGGTATTCAGAACGATTAGCCAATTACCGACTGAGACTTTCAATAATTTAACCAGGGCGAACCGAATTCCTTCTTACCTGCCCCAATCACTTCTCCATAACGTGCAGGAAGATATCGCCCGAGTGGCACTAACTGACAGAACATCAGATTACTTTACGACATCAACTTCAGCGGGTGGAACCACGCTCTCGCAGTTAGGAATCATCAAGACTCTCCAGTATCAATCCTGGAACGTTGTGTACTTACAAGACCAATCCTCATTGTTAGTGGCTATTATTAATCAGAACCGCCTGTCTGCAATTATCTCGACACTGATCGCAGCCCTTGTTGCTGTTTTTATTACAATCGTTGCTAATTCATTTTCAAGACCAATTATTCAATTGACAAACGCGGCTGAAAAAATCTCTAAAGGTGATTTAGATGTACAGGCACCTGTTACATCAAAAGATGAGATTGGTTTATTGAGTACCTCTTTCAATTCGATGACACGCCAGTTAAAGGAATTCATTGATACACTGGAAAACCGCGTTCGCGAACGTACTCAACAGCTGGCTCAACAGTACGAAACACTCCAATTTCGTTCGAGACAGCTTCAAACCGTTTCTGATGTAGCCCGTGGCGTTGTTTCTTCTCGTGAAATTGAGTCCCTTCTGAATTCAGTTACGACATTAATTAGTGAGCGTTTCAATTTCTACCATGTAGGTATTTTCCTGGTAGATGAAAAAAATGAAAATGCAATTTTGCGCGCAGCTAACTCCGTTGGTGGTAGGAAAATGTTAGCCCGTCAACATAAGCTACAAGTTGGTCAAACCGGTATTGTCGGTTTTGTTACCGGAACTGGTTCACCTCGTATTGCTACTGATGTTGGTCAGGATGCAGTATTCTTTAACAATCCGGATTTACCCGATACAAAATCTGAAATGGCACTCCCATTAAAAGTTGGCGATAGAACAATCGGCGCATTGGACGTTCAATCCGTTGAATCCAATGCCTTTTCCAGCGAGGATATCGAACTCTTCTCAACACTGGCGGACCAGGTGGCGATCGCGATTAACAACAACCAGTTGTTCGAGGATACTGCCAAAGCCCTAGCGGAATCAGAGAGAGTCCACAGGCAATACCTCAACCAGGAATGGACAAGGCAATCGACTGAAGCTACTGCAAACAGTTACAAATACACACCAGATGGCTTAGTTCCATTTACTGAAGATCTTCCAGAAGTAAGAATGGTGTTGGAATCCGCAAGACCAGTATTCAAATCTCAAAAAGGCAATGAGAGTGAAAGTCAATACAGCTCTTCATTGACAGTACCTATCCTGCTGCGTGGTGAGTCTATTGGCGTAATCCACCTGCAGGAAACAGATGACAAACCATTTACCTGGAGTCAGAACGATCTTCTCACTGTCCAAGAAGTAGCCAATCAAGTTTCACAATCTCTTGAAAATGCCCGATTATTCGAAGATACGATTCGCCGTGCTGATCGTGAGAGAAAAGTGCTTGAAATTACCAGTAAGATCAGGTCCACAAATGATCCTCAGCAGATGCTTCAGATTACTTTGGAAGAACTTAAAAAGAATCTTGGCGCAAGCAAAGCTCAAATAGTGTTTAATGTTGGTGAAATCCATGAAAATCAATCCCATTTAGACCAGCAAGATGATCCAGAAGAAACACATACTATTAATGAATCTGGAACTACCGAGGCGTAATGACCTATATTATTTCTATTGCGAACGAAAAAGGTGGCGTGGCAAAAACCACTACCACACTATCCCTTGGTGGTGCATTTGCTGAAATGGGTAAGCGTGTATTACTAGTGGATTTGGATCCACAATCAAACCTATCGCTATCTTTGGGAATTGAACCTGAGCAAAAGGTCTCCTCTATCATCAACCTCATTCTTGATAATGGAAATGTCCTGGATTGCGTTAAACCAACCAGGGTTGAGAACCTTTCCTTGCTCCCTTCAAACGCCGATATCAGGATGGCTGAACGAGTATTGCCAACAAAATCTGATTATCACTTGCTTTTACGAAACCTTTTGGCACCGTTAAGTGATCAATATGATTTTATCCTGATGGATTGTCCGCCGTTTTTAGGCGCGATCACATTAAATGCCCTCATTGCGGCGAATATACTTATCATCCCAACACAAGCTGAGTATTATTCCGTATTTGCCTTGCGAAATATGATGGCCCTCATACGCCAAGTCAGAAGTTTGGGAAATCCCAATCTTCGTTATCGGCTGTTACTGACCATGTTTGATAAACGCAACGGTATCCATCGCAGCCTTGCAGAACATCTTCGAAATTCATTTTCAAGTGGTGTTCTTGATACTGTGATCGAAATTGATACGCGCTTAAGGGAGAGCCCCCTTGTTGGGCTTCCGGTAGTCTTCCACGCAACCAAGAGTCGATCTGCACTTCAATATCGGTTCCTGGCACAGGAGATCCTGAATTATGTCAAAAAATGAAATTAACAACCGAATCAATAAATTGTTTACTGGCATCCAAGACGGTGATGAATCAATTATTTCCGCATTGAGTGTTCAGAAATCAGATCAATTTTCATGGGAAAGTGATGCCAATGGATTGTACACTCAGTGCAGTCAGGAGGTTACTCAAGTCCTTGGGTATTTACCGGAAGAAGTTATTGGTAATCCATTACTTTCCATAGGATTATCTTTTTCTGAGCAAAGCAAATTACGCAACGCATTGCAATCTGAATTGTTTCCCTGTGATGTTGAGCTTGTATTTCAAACAAAAAATGGACAATTTGTTACAACCCGATGTAATCTTTTTCAAAAGAGTAATTCAGAAGGAAAGCTTATTGGGTACCAGGGGATAGTTCTTCAACTTGATACTCAAATTGAGCATCTAGTTACCCCCGATATTCCTACCAGAGAATTAAATACCAATGATGCAGAAACTTCAGATGCAGATCCAGTAGATTCACATTTGTCTCTGCTCTCTGCAGGGATCCAAACGGGAAAATTACCTGAAATTGATGACAGTGTTACATATTCTCCAGAACCAATTTCGCCATCTGTTAAACCAACAAAAAAACGCCGTGAAGTAAAACCTAAAGAAATCACACACCCACAAAAGTCCTCTTCTCAGTCCAGGGTAATTCAGACAGCGCCTCTCCCACCCATTTTTTCCGCGATTCCTCCTACTCCCATTGTGGATATTCCCTCGCTCGCTGATTCATTTACCGGTATTACCCTGCAGGAAAATGATTTTAAATCTGCGGAATCAACCTGGTCAAAACAAGCTGAATCTAGCCTGGTCCACAATGAAACAATCTCTCAAAACGGAGATATTAATAATCCAGCGGTTATTGTTACACCTTTAAAATTACGTGACCGCCAAACAGCAGTAATCGAAGTATTAGATAGCGCTCCAGAGAGAAAGTGGACGCAAGCCGATCGCCTTCTAGTGCAAGAAATATCAACACAATTAGGTCTTGCTTTGGAAAATGCTCAACTTTATTCAACAATTCAAAAAGAGTTGCGTGAAAGAGTAAAGGCTGAAGAAGAAACATTGAGACGTAATAGAGATCTTGCCACGTTGAACCAGATCGGTCAACGCTTAAGTCGCCTTGTTGGGCAGGAAGAGATCTTTGAAATAATCACAAGTATGTCTCAAGATATTTTAAACCAGAACAATATACTCGTATCAATATTTGATCCTGAGAAGAAACAACTTGCGTTTCCGGTTTGCCTTGTTGATGGAGAGAAACAGACCATTATTCCACGTAAATTATTGAATGGTTATCAGGAAACAATTCTGAAAAATAAAACTTCATTATTGGTTAACTCCGACCTTGTCCAGGTAATCTCTGAACCAACCTTTGATCACCCCAGGAACAAACCTCTTTCCCTTCTCGCCGTTCCATTATTGACAGCAGATAAAGCTATTGGCATCATCTCAGTTTACGATTTTGATAAGGAAAATGCGTTTTCCCAGGTACAAGCAGAATTACTTTCAACCATCGCTTCTCAGGCAGCTACCGCTCTTGAGAATACCAACCTCTTCACAGAAATCCGCGATGCTCTCGCAATTATTGAAGTGAGGGAACTTTACCAATCTAATGTTACCAATGCTGTAGCTCGATTAAGCGAAAAAGGCTCGTCAGAAACTGATTTTCTACTCGAATCACTCTCCAAAGCCTCTTCCAGTGAACGTGTTTTTTACGCTCAGTCCGATGACGATCCAAAAATTGGAAAAGCCTGGTTCCCCAGGTCAATATATTGCCAACCGGGTTTTGAATTAAACATTAACCCCATGCCATTTGAGAATTTTCCTAATTGGGTCGAGATGCTTGAAAACAAACCTTGGTTCAGCTATACGCAAAGCAATTGTCCTGAGCCAGAAAAACAATTCTTAATTGATAACGCGATTCAATCAGTACTAATGTTTTCAATCCGACTGGAAGATCAACCAGTAGGATGCATCGGTCTTTTGAATATTGCTTCTCCGATGGAGTGGAAATCTGAGCAAATTGACATTCTTACAATTGCTACAGATTCATTCAACAATACCCTTATCCGGGAAAGCTTGTTGAACAGGGTACAAGGTTCTTTGTCAGAAACCGAGAGTTTGTATTCTGCCTCCCACCAATTGGCATTAGCGGATGATATGCAAAAGATGCTTGAAGCTGTTATTGAAGGCACCAACGTCCAGGCGATCAACCGTGGTGTTCTGGTATTGTTTGATTATGATCCTAACAATCAAATCAGCCGGATGGCTGTTGAAGCCAACTATTACTCGGGCATTGGGACTCCTCCTCCAGTTCGGGGAACAGAATACCTGGTTTCACTGTATAAATCAATATTTATAACACAAAACCCGGTATTTTATGATGATCTATTAGAGATCCAACTGGAAAAATCACTTCAAGACATCTTAACACGGCAAAATATACGGTCTATGGCTGTATTACCCCTCTGGTCCGCCAACAAGCAACTAGGTGTAATGCTTTTACAAACTCCACAAAAGCATACATTTTCACCTCAAGAGTTGAGAACCTATCCTCCCCTCTCAGACCAATTGTCAACCTCCATTCAAAACCTCCGCTTGTTCGAGGAAACACAGGAAGCGTTGTCGGAGACCGAATTGCTTTATAAAATATCGAGTGGTATTGCGAAATCACATACTATGGAAGAACTTGTTCGGCTTGTCGGAGAAAACGTTCTGCCCCAAAATGCTGACACGTTATGGTTATGCACGAGCACCTATAATACCCAGTCTAAATCGAATGACATTGAAGTGATAGGTTCATATTCATCAACAGGTCAGTATTCAGTTTCCGGAATTAAATTGGATCCGGGAGTATTGTCCTTTATTGACTTTTCAAAAGCTGAACCGGAAGTCTTTTCAGATATTTCCAAGTCTGAACTTCCAGCCAATACACAGGGGATTTTTAGAAATCTATCCATAAACGCGGGTGCAATTTTCCCGCTTCAAACTAGTGGTAATCCCGTTGGGTTGTTGATCGCCAGTTCGAAGCGTGTTCAAGAATTTGACCCGAATGACATTCACACCATGCAAATCGTTTCCAATAGTATTGCGGTGGCACTCGAAAGGCAGAAACTACTCTTCGAAGCCCAAAGGCGTGCAATTGAACTTCAAACCGCTGCAGAAATCGCCAGAGATACTACCAGTACGCTATCACTCGAAATTCTGCTTAATCGAATCGTCAACCTACTTAAGGATAGATTTGAGCTTTACCATGTATCCATTTTCCTGCTGGATGATACAAATACCTACGCACTTATCCAGGAATCCACCGGAACTGCGGGCCAAGAATTAAAACGACGCAATTATCGGTTGGCTGTTGGTTCCAAATCAGTTATTGGTACTTGCACGGGTACTGGTGAGACGGTTGTTGTTAATGATACAACTCACAGTTCCATCTACTATCCCAATCCGCTTTTGCCAGATACACAATCCGAACTCGGACTCCCTTTGAAAATCAGCGGCAAGGTCATTGGTGCCATTGACCTCCAATCGACTGAAATAAACGCATTCCCGCAAGAAGCGACTGCAATCCTCCAGATTCTCTCTGATCAGATTTCGGTAGCTATTGATAACGCGAAAGCTTACGCCATTTCGCAGGAAGCCGTAGAAGAAATGCGCGAACTTGATCGTGTAAAAAGTCAATTCCTCGCGAACATGAGTCATGAATTACGCACGCCTCTAAATTCAGTCAT
>CAZSGL010000002.1:34523-42562 GCA_964606265.1 uncultured Anaerolinea sp.
ATAGAGTTGGTTCAAAAGGTTCCTGCCGATTTGCCGATGGTCAAGGCTGATGAAATACGTATCGGACAGGTTGTCATTAATTTAATCTCCAATGCAATAAAATTTACCGAAAAAGGCAGCGTCACAGTCGAGGCATCAATGGCAACCACTGCTGATAATAAATCGGAAATGTTGGTGACTGTAACTGACTCTGGGATGGGTATCGCTGTTGAAGATCAAGCAAAGCTATTCCAAAGGTTTTCGCAAGTGGATGATTCACCAACACGAAAAACTGGTGGTACAGGTTTAGGTCTGTCTATTTGCCGATCCCTGATCGAGCTTCATGGTGGTCGTATCGGCTTACAAAGCAGTGAGGTAGGAAAAGGAAGCAAATTCTTCTTCACATTGCCAATGCCTGATTTTGTCCCTGGTTACGACATGGATCAACTATCTCATGGTGAGAATGTAATTTTGGCCATTGATGATGATCCTCAAGTAATATCACTCTATGATCGCTTCCTTAAAACTCAAGGGTTTGAAGTTATTCCCCTAACTGATCCTGCCATGGCTGTTCAAAGAGCTAAAGAACTTAAGCCGTTTGCGATCACACTCGATGTGATGATGCCCCAAAAAGATGGCTGGCAGGTGTTGGCGGAACTTAAGCAGGATACAGAAACGCGGGACATCCCAATTCTCATTTGTTCCATTTTGCAAGAGGAAGAAAAAGGTTATAGCCTTGGCGCTTCAGAATACCTGGTAAAACCATTCCTCCAGGATGATCTAATCAATGCCATTCATCGTTTGAATAAAGACGGGTCTGTACACGAGATTATGATTGTTGATGATGATGTTGATGACTTACGCCTAATCCAAAAAATGCTTGAATCTGACACCTCTTTGCATCTAACCACAGCGACTGGTGGTGCCGAGGCACTTGAAACTCTCCTGACGCTAACTCCAGATGTGATTATCCTGGACTTATTCATGCCCCGGATGAACGGATTCGATTTGCTTGAAAAATTCCACGCCGATGCCCGCCTGGGTCGAATTCCTGTGATTATCCTTACAGGAGCTGACCTTGATTCTGAGCAACAAAAACAGATCTCTGAGTTTAGTCAAAATATGATATCTAAAAGTACTCTTCACGAAACAGATTTATTAAAGAATATTGAACAAGCACTTTCTAAGATCAAAAACCAGCAATCGGGGAGTTAATCCAGCCATGGCATCCCATTTTATCGCTGAGTGTCTGGATTGCGGGAACCGATCCACTTATTTTCCCGGCTCGCCGGCATGTCCGGATTGTGGCAGCGTATGGCGTGAAGCCAGATATGATTATGAAAATTTAGCTCGCATCCTTCCCGCATGCCTGTCCAATAGACCTTTCAACCTTTGGCGTTACCAGGAACTCCTTCCAGTTCGCTCCCCCAACCCGGATCTTTTTCTTGGCGAAGGTGGAACCCCATTAATTCGAGCTAATAACCTCGGTTTAATGCTCGGCATGCCTAATCTTTTTATAAAAGATGAAAGACAAGGACCCACAGCGTCTTTTAAAGACCGGCAGGCAGCAGTAACCATAAATGCATTAAAGGAAGCTGGGATTAATGAATTCGTTTGTGCTTCCACTGGAAATGTGGCAATTTCATACTCAGCATTTGCATCCCGCGCCAGCATTAAGTTATGGGCGTTCTTAACCAGCCTCGTCCCTGGTTCGAAAATGCGTGAAGTTGGGATCTACGGAACACAAGTTGTAAAGGTCACAGGATCTTATGATCAAGCAAAGGCGCTGGCGGAACAATTTGCCAAGCAGCGCGGTTTGGTGCTTGATCTCGGCTCTCGAAGCGTCCCCTGTGTTGAGTCAATGAAGACAATCGCCTTTGAAATTTCAGAACAACTTACAGATCTTCTTGGGTCTGAATCAGTAAACAACCATGAACAAACGCCACAATGGCGTGTACCAGATTGGTATATCCAATCAATTAGTGGCGCGCTTGGACCGTTAGGAGTAGTTAAAGGATTTCAAGAATTAACCCAGATGTCATTGACGAATCGAATCCCAAAAATGGGGATGATCCAGGTTGAAGGATGCGCGCCAATGGTTCATGCCTGGCGCCAAAACCGTGATCAAGCTGTTCCGGTTCAATCACCTCGCACTAGGATTGAGACGCTTGCTACTGGTGATCCTGGCAGAACATATACTCTGCTTCGCCAAAAGATTAATTCTGGTAGCGGTGGAATTTTTGAGAGCGTCACCGATGAAGAAGCCTTTCGTGCAATACATCTTCTTGCAAGTATGGAAGGTATATCTGTTGAACCAGCAGCTGCTGTTGCATTCGCAGGTCTCGTGAAATTAGTTCGTGCTGGAGTTGTTAAAAATACTGAAATCGTTGTAATTAATTGTTCCGGTCATACCATGTCTGTGGATCGAAATATTCTAGGCGAGGGTTGGGAACACTCGGTGGATATGAAGGCAAAGATCATGCAGGAGAACCAGGAAGAAGGTTTATTGTCTGCGTTGAATAATGTTTCAATCGATAAATTCCCTCGAATTGCCATTGTAGACGATGAGCCTGATGTACGCCGCTTGATCAGACGTATTCTTCAATCCCAGGGAAATTACACGCTTTTTGAAGCAAATGATGGTAAATCTGCAATCGCTATGATCAAGAAAGAACGACCAAATCTTATCATTTTGGATCTAATGATGCCCGACATCGACGGTTTCTCAGTTATGGATGCACTGCAATCCCATCCTGAAACCAAAGATATTCCCATAATTGTTGTTACCGCAAAAGAACTCACACCGGAAGAAAAAAACCGTTTGAAAGGACATATTCAAAAATTAATGCAAAAAGGGGATTTTATGAGTGATGATTTATTGGATGAAGTTCGCAGTTTAATTAAGTAAATTTTCAAATGAATCAACGAGCAAAAGCAATTGCGTCTGCCTTAAGTTCAGCGTTTTTCCTTGGGTTAACGCCAATTTTTGGGAAACAATCCATATTGTTGGGGTTTTCCCCTTTAGCGGTAGTAGCAATACGCACAACCATCGCGGCTTCGCTTTTTTTCCTTTTTCTTATCGTTTTCAAAAAAGCGTTTTTCTATATCTACCCGCTTGGATTGGCAGGCTGTATGCTCGCTGGTCTTGTCAATGGTCTTGGTTCCATTCTCTATTACACAGGTCTGTCACGTATTGATGCGGGTATTGGACAATTACTGTACTCCTTCTACCCGTTGTTTATGGCATTCTGGCTTCTGATAGACAGGCAATCGATAAGCAAGGTCACCATATTGCGGCTATTGTTATCACTACCAGGCGTATTCTTACTATTAAGCAACTCGAGTGAAAAAGTGGATTTACTAGGTGCAGGGTTAATGTTCGGCGCTGCTCTGCTTTATGCTCTTCATCTACTTATTAATCAGCGTGTTTTATATGAGGTTCCCGCTCCAACAGTCACTTTTTACACCTTATTGGGTATGGCAATAACGGTCAGCGTTGCTTTTCTGGCATTTCACCCCGCTTTACCACCCAGCTCGACCACTTGGTGGCCATTATTGGTCTTAGCCCTAATAACCTTCCTAGCAAGATTTACGCTATTCTTTGGCGTGAAACATCTTGGTGGATTGCAGACCTCATTGTTGGGATTGGGCGAATTACTGATTACTCTCATCCTTGCGCAAATTTTCCTGCATGAGACACTTACCATTGACCAATGGATAGGTGCATTGTTGATCGCGCTAAATTTAATATTAGTGGCTTATGACAAACCCACGGTATTAAAACGAATTGGGAAAAGCTTCTTAAATTGGTTAAACCCTCCGCAAATCTCACCTACTGATTTTCCATTTCGCGATTAACTAAAAAAAGAAACCGAAAGGTTTCTTTTTTTTGGGTGGCTGACGGGGGTTGAACCCGCAACATCTTGATCCACAGTCAAGCACTCTGCCATTGAGCTACAGCCACCATGAACTTGAGGATTCTATCACATCCCTTAACCCTGTGCAAGAATTTCGTTTACGACCTTTATTAATTCTTTCCTGGGTACTGTAACCTGGGCTGTTGTTGCGAGATTTTTTATAGTAACTGAATCAGATTCGATTTCCGAAGGTCCGATCATGATAACGATTTTTAAGCCTGATCTATCGGCAAATTTAATCTGTTTCTGCAATTTTGCAGATTGCGGATACGTGATTGCACTGATTCCATTTGTTCTAAGCTCGCTTGCAATCTTAATAGACAAACTAAGACTGGTGTCATCAAACGTGGTCACCAACACGGTATTTTCACGGTTAGTAGACTTTGGTAGGCAACCATATTTTTCCAGAATCAGGCTGATCATCACATCTCCCATAGCGAAACCTACACCAGGTAGTGGATCACCACCCAAATCGCTCACCAGGTTGTCGTAATGCCCTCCCCCGAGAAGCGCCCTCCCGTCTCCACCAACATCCCATGCTTCAAAAACGACCTTTGTGTAATAATCCAGACCGCGGATTATTTTTGGATCGAACTGCACATATTCACTCGCGCCAATGTCCTTCAAGAATCCAAAAATCTGTGTCAACTCCTCAGATTTTTTCCAGAGTTCCTTGTTGCCGAGAACTTGTTTTAATCCTTCAAGTTGCTCATTAGTTAATCCTTCTTCTAAAACTAATCCGTCCCAGACCTGGCTTTCCATCTTATCTATCCGGTCAATTAGCTTAAAGACTTTTTTCTTCACGCTTTCCGAAATCCCCAGGTTGGAGGTTTCCTCGTTTATCAATTGCCTGTGGTTGACAAATATGGTCACTTGATCCGGACTCAGTCCAACGAATTTTAAAAATAAAGCGCAAATACCAATCAACTCAGCATCAGCAGATGGAGAATCGATTCCAATGAGGTCAATATTCCATTGAAAAAACTCCCTGGATCTGCCTTTTTGAGGTCGCTCATATCTCCAAAAAGGTCCAAATGACCACCATCTTAATGGGAAAATCAATTCGTTTTGTTTTTCCGCCACCATTCTGGCGAGAGATGGCGTCAATTCAGGGCGAAGCGTTATCAAATCGCCGCCTCTATCAGGGAAAACAAAGGCTTGTTCTTTCACCAATTCTTCGCCGGATTTTGCGGCATACAGGTCAATTTTTTCCAGAAAAGGACCGTCGTATTCTTCGTAACCGAACTGACCAGAGAGAAATTTAATCTTTTCATATAACCAATTTCGCACACTCATCTGGTCAGGATAAAACGCCCTCGTTCCTTTTACTGCTTGCACTTGATTCTTCATATTTTCCTCTTAAGATTCTTTAGGTTTCATTTTAACATATCCGTTAAATTCATAGTAATGTTACAAATCAATGAGAAATCTCACTTGTAAATATGAGAATTTATACAGTATGATTGCACTTGTATTTATTTTCGATAGTCAGGTTACCTATGAATGTAAAAGATTTAATCCAATTAATTGATGGCCATTTATTTAATCCCTCGGCTGATCTAACGAGAGAAATTAAAGGTGGGTGCGGAGCGGATTTAATGAGCGATGTTCTGGCTTCCATTCAACCTGAAGCTGTGCTTTTGACTGGTTTATGCAATCCTCAAGTCGTTCGTACTGCGGTGATGGCAGATGTTGCAGCTATCATCATTGTACGGGGCAAGAATATTCCAAAAGAAACGATCGATCTGGCAAATAAAGAGGAAATCGCGCTTATTTCATCTCCATTTGGCATGTTCGAACTTGCCGGGCGCCTTTACAAAGCAGGGCTTCCCAGCCTGGAAAGCCCGGTCGGTGATGGTACTTGCAGTTGTGATGAGTGATTGAGGGGACTATGGATGGACAAATCCGGACTTTTTCCGATCAAGAAGCAGAAAATATTACCCGGGTTGAGGAATTAACATACGAATTAAAAGTTGAAGAGGTGATGACTAAAGACCCATTTGTCGTCAGCCTTGAAACAACAATGCAAGATCTCCTGGTTTTATTCCGCCAAAAACGCATCTCCGGATCGCCTGTCGTGACCGAAGGTAATTTAGTTGGAGTGGTCAGCATCGAAGATTTAATTCGCTGCCTCCAAGCTAACGATCTTGCGTCTCCTGTTTCCAAGTACATGAGCACAAAACTGCTGACGACAAGAAATACTGATCCAGTCATCGAGGCATTAAAATTATTCGTTAGTTCACATTATGGGCGCCTGCCTGTATTAAATGAGCAGGGAAAATTAGCAGGCATCATCACCAAAGGCGACATTACCAGCGGAATCCTCAAAGCATTGCAAAAAGATTATCACGAAGAAGAAATTCGAAGATATCGTGCCAGCCATCTATTTGAGGATATTGTTTCAGATAGGTCAAGCCTGATCCTGCGCTATAACATCAAACAGGGTGATTTTATTCATGGCGGGGCTGCCTCCTCCGCCATAAAACGTGCTTTACTCAGGCTGGGTGCATCACCGCAGATAGCCAGGCGTACAAGTATCGCCATCTACGAAGCAGAGATGAACCTGGTGATACATACTACTAATGGCGGAATTATTCGTGTTGAAATTGAACCCCAACAGATTTCCATCACCATCACGGATGAAGGTCCCGGCATTAAGGATGTGGAACAAGCCATGCGGCCTGGATTCTCAACGGCAACTGAAACTGTTCGCGAACTAGGCTTCGGCGCAGGTATGGGTTTGGTCAATATCCAACGTTGCGTTGACTCGATGCGTCTCGAATCAGTATTTGGAAAAGGCACCAATCTACGATTAAAGATCTTTTTACACGAAACCGAATCATTTGGTGAAGGTACAACTCCCGCAAAAGAGAGGTAAGATGAATTTACAAGAAGTTATTACTGAATTAAAACTGGAAACTTTAACAAATCCAAAGGAATTCAATTTAGTAGAACCTTCGAGTGTATACGCTGCCGACTTACTCAGCTGCGTAATGGCTGGCGCTGAACACAGATCGGTATGGATTACACTGCAATCACATTCCAATATAGTTGCAGTTGGTTCCCTCCTGGAATTGTCTGCGATAATCATCACGGAAGGTGCTATGCCAGATCAAGAAACTATCGATAAGGCAAATGAGGAAGGAATCGTCATGCTCTCGACTCCTCAACCTTCTTTTTACATATCCGGTAAGTTATGGGAAATGGGACTCCGTCCCAAATCTTGATGCATAGGGTCTGGTGAATCAAGCATTACAACAATTTCGGTCGGATCTTCATGTACACACTGTACTGTCACCGTGTGCAGAAGTTGAAATGATTCCACCGCTCATCGTTGAGAGTGCCCTGGATAATGGTATCCGCCTGATTGCGATAACAGACCACAATTCCTCGGCAAATACTCTTGCTGTTCAAAAGGCGGCGATGGATACTCCACTGGTTGTCCTCCCTGGAGTTGAGCTGCAGACACGCGAGGAAGTCCACACATTATGTTTGTTTGATCATTATTCACAAGTTTTACAATTCCAGAAAATTATAGATGCTTCCTTACCGAATATCCAAAATCAACCAGAACATTTTGGTGAACAATTTATTGTTGATGAGGCAGGGGATTTTATTAGTCGTGAGGATCGTTTATTGTTGTCTTCTACTGAACTTACATTGAAGGAAGCCTGGTTATTCGTAACCAAAATTGGCGGTCTCTTTATTCCAGCCCATGTAAACCGTAAAGCATTCGGGTTGATTGAAAACCTGGGTTTCGTGCCCACAGATATCATAGTCGATGCGGTTGAAATATCCCGGCACCTCTCCCCAGCAGAAGCTCTTCTGCAATTTCCCCAACTCAAAGGGTACCCGCTCATCCAGAATGGTGACGTACACAGGTTGAATGAATTTCTCGGCTCATTAATTTTTAATTTTGCTCATCCAATAATTTCTGAAATTAACATGGCTCTTTCTGGATCCCAAGGTCGCTCATTCACAATTTCTGAGAGAACAGTGGGTTATAATTAGCTGCTAGCTCATCATCAGAATAAAAAATTGACAACAATCAACCTATTGAATGACATTCGTTATTGGTCATTAAATCGATTGATTGATAAACTTACAAAGCAAAATTCTGTAGAATCATCTACTCAATTTACC
>CAZSGL010000003.1:0-10449 GCA_964606265.1 uncultured Anaerolinea sp.
TCTAACTGGTAGTGACCACATTACCAGTCACAGGAATATAATACCACTTCAAAAATCAAATGTCAAGAACAATCGATCCATACAACGCAATGCCCAAGTATTATCAACTTGCTTCCATTTTACGTCAAAAGATCGATGATGGCGAATGGGAACCGCGTTCCGCTATACCCTCCGAGCGCCAGTTGGAGCAACTGTACAACATCAGCCGCACTACCATCCGCGAGGCCATTGACCACCTTGTCCGCCAGGGGTTCCTCTACCGCGAACACGGTCGGGGAACTTTTGTCTCCCCGCAGAAACTCCAGAAAGGCTTGATGGAATTGACCAGCTTTTCTGAGGATTTGCTCAAAAGGGGGATCACTCCCGGTCAGGTAATCCGGGATATGTCGTGGATTATCCCTGCGCCAAATATCCTGCAGCGTCTGGAACTTCCTGCTGGAACCGAGGTATTGCGTATCCAGCGTGTCCGCCTTGGCAACCAGGTTCCCATTGGTTTGCAAACTTCATTTATTGCACTACCTAAGGAACAAAATATCACCCGCGAAGAAATGGAAACTGCCGGATCGCTTTACCGCATTCTTCAGGAGAAATTCGGCATTATCCCCACGGAAGCTGATGAAACGCTCGAAGTTACCCTCGCCACGCCAGAAGAAGCAGGCCTGTTACAGATCGAATCCGGTGCGCCCCTGCTCCTGAATGAGCGTTTGCTGTTCTCGCAAAATCGCACCCCAGTAGAATTCGTTAAGATTCTCTACCGCGGGGACCGATACCAATACTACGTCCGGTTATCCCGTTAATACTTATAAAAATCAGGGTTGTAGTTCTTCAGATCCCACCATATATACAATGAAGTCACGCCCGGCCACAGAATTGGTGTGGTAGGACTGAAAACCATCCGGATAGGCGGCAAGCAATTTTTCCAAACTTACTAGGTCATCTGCTTTGATAAAGAAAAGTTTAGTACCAATATGATCCAATGTTGTCCCCAGGTCGTCTGCCCACAATTCAAAATCCCGATCAATAAACCCCGCCTGCATAGCCACCAGCCTGGTATCCACCCAATGTGGAACAGACAGCACCCACACGTTATCCACACTGCCAAATGAACTGGTGAAATCCTTTACCACCTCACTCATCTGGCTGGAATTCCATGTGGATTTCCTGTAGGTGTCTGGATATTGCACCAGTGCAGTATCAAAATTCAGGTTCGCGGAGAAAATAATCACGATCAGTGCAAACAACACAACCAATAACTTGTTTGCAACCAGTCCAGCTTTTGACCAAAGAGTACGAAGCAACGATTCAAACGCCAGCGCAGCCAGTAGGAATACCGGAATCATCGCTGCACCCGCACGGCTCTGTGATGGGTTTTCTGCCGGAAAAGCCAATGAAAGTATCGATGGCAACATCAGTAATGGGATGGATACCAACAAAAAGAGATCCAACCAGGAACGTGAGCGCAGCCAGCGCAATACTGCAAGGATGAAGCCTAGGAAATACAAGGCTGCTGAGAAAATATCCAGTGAGGGTCTGCCTGTAACCGAAATCACCCAGGCAGTACCGGATTTCCAGAAAGGCATCACCATGGCATTCCACAAGTTTTTGAGGAATACCAGGAAGACATTGTCCGGCAGCGGGACTTCTACCGAAGAAATTCGGGAAAGAGTGCGACCGCTAAAAAACTGGGGGTATTCCAACGCGTAACGGAACAATGGCAGAAAAACGACGAAAGCAAATAATGCTGTCAGCAGAAATGCCCAACCTACACTACGCGCTGGTGGGCTGAAATGGTGATAAGCCATGTAGATTAGCATCCCAATAACCAGGACAAACGGTACAATGCGGAATGCTGTATACCCCAATAAGCCGGCTCCCAGGAACAGCCCTGATAGGATGAAATCATTGCGGTTGGAACGACGCAGTGCCCGTAAAAAGTAATAAAGCGTTGGTGCTGTGAAAACCGGGGTTAACACAAGGCGCATACCGGCGCGCGCGATAATATTAGGCCAGGCGGCAAATCCCAGCAGCAGCATGAAGAACAATCCCGTCCAGCGCGTACCTACTTCACAACCAAGTTTATAGACATAAACCAAAGAGAATAAGAACGCCAGTGCCATTCCCAGTTTCAGGGTGAAAAAGTTCATTCCGGTGCCAAAGACTTTAATTAGGAAAACTGAGAGGTAGAAATGCATGGGTTCGCGTCCGCCGTTAGACGCAAAGAATATCATCGGATCACCATTCAAAATATGGTTTATATCACGCAATTTTTCAGCATGGTCACTCGTCATTTCCAGAGGAAGCGTGTTGAGTTGATGCAGGTGAAAGTATGCAGCCAAGCAGAATACTCCCAAGAGAAGCAGTTTCCAGGGATCAAATCTTATGTGAAGGACTGGGTTCTGTAAAAATTGTGTCACTTTTTGTCGTATTGCAGGTAAATCCGGGTGGCGTTCTGGTATCCAGAACGCGTAAACGCCTATAAAAATTGCTGCCATCCAGAGGACCAAGTTTAAGCCAGTGAATTTATTCCCTCCAAGCGTGAGGAAAGCCAGCAGCAGGGATACTACGAATACGATGAATGGGACTCGCCTAACTGACAGTGGAATTAAATGGATGTCACTAACATTCCGTGGTACAAATTGCCATTCACCTGTGCGAATCGCGAAAAGCAGGATCCCAGCTGCCGCGATGTAAAGAAAAACACCAAGCATATAACTATTGCCTTGGGGGTTTAGCGTCACTTGACCAGCGACAGCCACCAGGAAAGCCAGCAGCGATTTCCACGGGAGCGCCCCTCTCACATGAACTACCTTCTCGTGCTCAACATCATTAGCTATGGAAGTAGCGGGCGCACTTTCTACAGGAGTGCGATAATTTTTCCACGCTCTACGCAGGTTTAATTTCTCTTTTAAAAGGTCAAGTAGACTGGGCTCTTCCATTTGTTATCCTAAATAAATTATTTGCGCCTGGCAATGTAAAAAGAATATGCACCTTGTGATTGAATAGGCGCTTCATCATAACAACGCCTGGTCATTTTTTCAACACAGAACAGGTTCCAATGATGGGGAATAAGAATCCAGCGGTTAAAAATCTTTTTGGTTACAAGAGAAGGTAAACCGAAGTAATGTCCCCATTCGAGAATATGGAGAGACCTGGGTGAAAAATAATGCCACCAATCTACCAGTTCGAAACCAGCTTCTTCAAGCCTATTTTGCCAGGTTTCAGGATCATCGCAGTGGTGATGGCGGGAAATCTTGTTAAAAAATCTCTGGTAGGCGCCAGCTAATTTTCGCATTCTGATGCGATCAAAGAAATTGCTGATGGATAAATTGGGAAGGAACTGGTGATTGGGAACACAAAAAACGAATGGGGCTCCGGGTTTTAACACGCGGGCTACTTCGGCAATTACAGGTGCTAGATTAGGGATATGTTCAAGAACGGAATTGCTCACTGCGCTGCTGAAGTGGCCATCTTCGAAAGGCAGAGTGTCTCCGCTGCCTTTGATCAACGCGAGGTAAGCTCCTGATTTTGCCGCCTGGCGCAGCGGACCTTCCCATGGATCAATGCCCACATCCAACGGTTGGTTGAATGCCAACGAGGCAAAATGCCCATCCCCACAGCCAAGGTCAAGGGTGGGAGCAAATAGGTCTATATTCTCGTAAAATCGTGCTTCGACCGCACGCAGCAACCCACGGAAGTACGGCAGACTTGAAATCTGCCGCCAAAGATGGTCTTGTTTACTTTCAGAAGCTTTTACAGGGATATGGTGATGTAATGTCATGAACGAACTTCCCCAATGAATTCCAAGGATTTGATTGGCGCGTGATCTGAGATTTCCGCACTATTCGTACTTATTATAAGCGACCCTGGTAAAAAAAAGAGCCCCTGGAAAACCAGGGGCTCAGGTTATTAAAAAGGTTATTTGGAGGTCATTTTGCTTAAAGCCTGGAGCAGAGTGTTCGCCACCAGGGTGCCTGATTGCGCACGGGCCGGGGTTGAGTTCATCTTACTTGAAGAAACGACCGCATTCAGGATCGCATCAAGATTACTGCGTCCGGCTTTCTTTGCCTGGGCAAAAGCCATACCCGCATTAAGCAGTTGACCCATATCGATCTGTCCCTGCTTACCGGATTGTGCCCCGCTACCGCTGCCGGTGAGACCACCAAGGAGCGAACCGAGAAGGTCGCCACTAGCCCCTGCAGATTGACCCTGTGGAGCTGCTGCGCCGCCGCCCAATAAAGTTTCAATCAAACTCCCGCCCACATTGGATGGCGTTTGGCTTTGTGGTGTAACCGTGTTCCCTGCTCCCAGTAGAGTCTGGATGAGTGTCATAACATTATCAGGAGTCACCTGCTTAACATTTCCCAATTTCGCTGAGGCATCCTGAAGGTTTTCTGCGTAGATTTGCGCTGAACCACTTGAGGAGGTTTGCCGGAGAAGCTGGCTGGCATACGCCAGTTGGTCGGCTGGGGAGGCGTTGCTCCTTTCCTTCATTGCCCGGGTGATGACACTGAAGATTTCGACCATGTGGTCACCATGGTTCTGGTTGTAATCATCAGCCTTGTTTAAAACGGTCTGATTCTTTGCCATGGTTTTTTGGACGGCACCAAATAATTTGTATAGGTCAATTGCTGAAGTGGGCATGATTTCCTCTTTTCTTGATTTTGATATTTTTATTGTAGCACAAACAGAATTGATAAAAAAATGATAGTTGCTGTATCAGTTTGACAATGGCTGCACCCGATGATATACTTTGAATATTCAATTATTGAGTACCCTATGCGTGGAAAAACCAATCCCTTCCCTTCCTCTGAATTTGCCCTGCTTGGGTTGCTGTTTACTGGTCCAGCCCACGGTTATGAATTGCACAAGCACATCACCGATCCAAACGGAATCGGGTTGATCTGGGGTGTGAAGATCGCCAACCTGTATGCCCAGTTAGCCAAACTTGAATCCAAAGGGTGGATTGCAGGAGTGATTCAGCAGGAAGAAGACCGCCCTGCGCGGACTCAATTCCATCTCACTAACGAAGGAAAAAAAGCCTTCAGTGAGTGGTTAACCCAACTCGTAATGCATCCGCGTGATTTCAGGCAGGAATTCATGCTGCGGTACTATTTTCTCTCCCGGCACAAACCGGAGCTAATCCATATTGTTTGCTCCAGGCAACTACTGGAATGCCAAGACTGGCTGAATAATACACGTATAAAGGAGGAAAAAGAAGAGAAGGATCTATTTGCGCGCTCTGTAATCGAGTTTCGTGTAAGTCAAATTCAATCAATGGTGGAATGGATCGAGTGGTTACTCGCCAATCCACCGACAATACAACAAGGAGAAAAGAAATGAAAAAGAATTGGGTCGTTTTGATCATTTCAATTGTTATGGTCATGGGTGTATTGGCAGGATGTGCAGCGCCCACCGCCGCTCCCACCACAGCCCCAATCGCCACAGAAGCTCCAACTGCGGAACCTACTGTTCTTCCAACCTCTGCACCAGTCTTGGTAACAGATGCATTAGGCCGAACAGTTGAATTCGCCGAGTTACCCCAGCGTATTGTCCTGGCTGGAAAAGCCACCACCATGCTCATCGATGCCTTCTATATGTTCCCTGAAGCCCTTGACAAAGTGGTTAGCTTTGAAAACCGCAGTCAATCCGCAAATAATTTCATCAAAACCGCATTTCCTTCAACAGAGTCATTGACCTTGTTAGAGAAAAATGCCGCCGCAGAACAAATCGCGCCATTGACCCCCGATTTGGTGGTGTTAAAAACCTATATGAAGGACTCCCTGGGTGATTCACTGGAAGCCATTGGTATTCCGGTAATCTATCTTGACCTGGAAACTCCTGTTAAGTTTTACGGTGACTTGCGCACCATCGGTCAGGTCTTGGGTAACTCGGATCGGGCTGAGGAATTGGTATCTTTTTACAAGGCGACCGACGAGTTGGTGAAGAAAAACGTTTCAACAATCGCTGAAGCCGAGAAGCCGACTGTACTGCTCTTGCAATATTCCAAGGATGGCGATAACATCGCCTTTGAAATTCCGCCCGCAGAATGGCTGCAGACCATCATCGTTGAAAATGCTGGCGGTAACCCGGTCTGGAAAGAAACAACTACAGATGGCGGCTGGACTGTGGTAACGCTGGAACAGATCGCTGTGTGGAATCCTGACATCATCTTCATCGTGGATTACAACGCCGGTGCAGTTGAGGTCGTCAAGTCTTTAAAGGCTGACACCAACTGGACTTCCCTGGATGCCATAAAGAATAATCAAGTTTACGCCTTCCCGTCTGATTTCTTCAGTTGGGACCAACCAGATCCACGATGGATCTTGGGAGAGCTGTGGCTGGCAACCAAGATACACCCCGCTCAGTTTAGCTCTATCAAAATCAATGATGAATTCACCAATTTCTACAAATCCTATTACGGGTTGGACGATGCCACGATAACAGAAAAGATTTTGCCGCTGTTAACTGGCGACTTCTAGGAAGTACAAAAAAAAGGGGTGGATGAGTCAATCCACCCCTTTTTTGGGGATAATCAGTGCAAAAACACAAAGCGTTATACATCACACTCCTCATTCTCGCTCCACTGCTCGTTTTTGGTGTATCCCTCCTGATAGGGAGATATCCCAAACCACTTTTCATGCCGCTTTCTGTCCTGGTCAATGATGAATTAGCTCAAAAACTGGTCTTCAACCTGCGCCTGCCAAGGCTGATCATGGCACTGGCATTGGGTATGTCGCTTTCTGCTGCCGGCGGGGTGATGCAAATGCTCTTCCGCAACCCGTTGGTGGAACCAGGGTTTCTTGGTGTATCGCAAGGTGCGGGTTTTGGGGCTGCCTTCAGCATCCTGTTTTTGGGAAGCGCCCCTTTGATGATCGAAACGAGTGCTGCGGTTTTCGGGATCATTGGATTAGCCTTATCCTACTTCATCGCCCGCCGCATTCGTTATGGCGGATGGGTGCTGCGCCTCGTTCTGGCTGGTATTGCCATTTCTGCGCTGTTCTCAGCCGGATTAGGCGTATTAAAATACATGGCCGATCCCCTGGCTCAGCTTCCAGAGATCGTTTTCTGGCTGTTGGGTGGTTTATGGTCAGTAACCTGGGGGGACTTGGTTTATGTACTCCCGGTGGTGGTCGTTGGCCTGATCATCATAGTCCTTATGCGCTGGCGGCTGAACCTGCTTGCCCTTGGTGACGAAACCGCTGCCACGCTGGGGGTTTCAGTTAAGAAGGAAAGACTGCTGTTGCTCACAGCCGCGGTTTTGATCACTGCCGTGGTTATTTCTGTCAGCGGATTAATTGGCTGGATAGGGTTGATCATCCCCCATATCTCGAGGCGCATCACCGGAGCAAATGCTGCCAACTTCATCCCGGTCAGTATCTCCCTCGGTGGAATCTTCGCCATAATCTGCGACAATATCGCGCGCACGTTGACAGCTGGTGAAATTCCTTTGGGCATTCTCACGTCGCTGATCGGTGCAGTAGTCTTCCTGGTATTGATGATGCGCCCAAGCCTGAGGTATCTGAAATGAGCAGCGGAATCCTCACCATTGAATCACTCAGTTACCGCTACGATCCTGCCCAACCTATTGTAGTCAAGGAAGTATCCTTTACGATCACCACTGGAACAGTGACCGCCATCCTGGGTCCAAACGGTGCCGGTAAATCCACGCTATTAAATCTTCTTTTAGGGTTGCAGAAACCTGAATCCGGCAGCATTCACCTGGAAGATTTGCCCTTAAAGAATTATTCCCGCCGCGAACTGAGCCAATGGATGGGGCTAGTGCCGCAATCGGAATACATCCCCTTCGAGTACTCGGTACTAGAGTTTGTCTTGTTAGGACGCGCCCCTTACCTCGGTCCGTTAGATTTGCCGCGAGAAAAGGACGTAACAATTGCCAGGAGTTCTCTCGAACAGGTTGGCATTTCTCACCTGAAGAACCGTCCTATCCCGGCACTTAGCGGTGGGGAACTACAATTGGTTTTAATCGCCCGCGCACTCGCGCAACAACCCAGGATCCTGCTGCTGGACGAACCCACCTCCCATCTCGACCTCGCCAACCGCAACACAATATTAAGGATTTTAGGTCAACTTAGAGCATCCGGTGTCACAGTGATCTTCACCACCCACGACCCGGAAGCAGCCTCCCTCATCGCTGACCATCTCGTTTTGATGCGCGCCGGCCAGGTGGTGTTTACCGGCAATATGGAATCCACTTTCACCACCGAGAAGCTAACCCGTACCTATGGAATACCTGTTGAAGTGATCGAACTCGACGGTATTCGCCTGGTGAAATCGCTCGAGAGGCTGCAATGAAAGACCGTTCTCCCAAAACCTGGATAATCACCGGCGCTCGAGAAACCGGCAAGACCCGGTTTTGTTCCCATCTCGTCGAAAAAGCCAGAGTTGAGAGGTTGGATATCTCTGGTTTACTTTCGCCACCTGTCTATGTCAACGGAGTCAAAACTGCCATTGAAGTCGAGGATTTACGCAGTGGCGAACGGAGAATCCTGGCTCTGAGCCGGCAGGATGAAATATCTAGTATTCAAACAAAGCGCTGGTCATTTGATTCAGATGCCTTAAACTGGGGGAACGATCACCTTGCTAAGGCTACCCCGTGCGACCTCTTGGTTGTGGATGAGCTGGGTTTATTGGAGTTTGAACGCGGTGGGGGGTGGCAGAACGGAATATCCGCCATACACTCTGGTAAATTCCAACTGGCGGTTGTGGTCATCCGTCCGGAGTTGATCGATAAAGCACGCGTTACATTTGGAAACGCCCAGGTGATGGATATTCCCCCCCAACTTGATGCCATCCGCGAACAGCGTATGATTGAATTGATCCTCAAAGATATCACCTCTCCATATTTCCCTAAATAAATTCATCTATTATTCTCCAGTTTTCACAATTGAGATAAAATCAACCTATTCATCGAGGGCTCTTGGGAATATTTCAACGGTTTAAGAATTCACCTCCTATTATCGGGTTGGCTTTAAGCGGTGGTGCCACACATGGAGCTGCGCATATCGGGGTACTGCAGGTGCTCGAACGTGAAGGTATCCGACCGGATTTAGTAGCTGGTACCAGTGCAGGAGCATTGATTGGAGCTGCATATTGCGCAGGTGTGCCACTTGAAGATATTGAACGGCTTTTCCTGTCAGTTGAATGGCCAAACTTGCTCAAAATGACTCTCAGACCCCGTCTTTCAATTTTTGATACTCAACCTATGGAGGCTTTTCTGAAAACCAATATTGGGGATATCACCTTCGCAGATTTGAAAATCCCCTTTGCCGCGATTGCCTGTGACCTTAATACCGGCGAAAGAGTTGTGTTGGATAAAGGTCCCCTGGCGCCAGCCATACGCGCCAGTTCGGCGGTCCCTGCCATTTTTTCTCCGGTCGAGATCGATGGCAGGGTGTTGGTAGATGGTGGAATCGTGGATAACCTTCCAGTTGAGCAGATTCGTACAATGGGTGCCAAATTCATTATTGCCAGCGATGTATCCAAAAAGGGAAGCACCGGTAAATCACCTGAAAATCCATTTGAGGTTCTCCTTACAACAATCTACATCATGCAGGCACATTGCGCTTATTACAATATAGACATCAGCGATTGTTATATCCGCCCGGATATTTCGATGTTCTCCTCCTGGGGATTTAAAGATTCAATAAAAGTTTTAGAAGCAGGAAGAATTGCAGCGGAAGTTGCCTTGCCGGAAATTAACAGAAAGCTCAAAAACAGTTCAAAATTTTCTATAAAAGAATTATTCAACCACTAAATCTTTTTAGATCCAGGATAACCATGTCTGATCACACTCCAGGGAAAACAAACTTTACTTTAAAGCAGTTATTGATAAAAACAAAGGACTTCTTTAGTCTGAAGAAAAGCCTCGTTGCCGTTCTCGCCATGATCGTCCTTATTGGCATGGGCGAATGGATGGCGGACCGTTTCCTTCCCATCTACATTGAAAAGTTAGGTGGAAGCCTGGTGGCTATCGGAGTATTGAGCGGGATGAAGAACTTGCTCGGGGCAGTGTATTCTTTTCCGGCGGGTTACCTGAGTGAACGCATCGGCTATAAGCGAGCGTTGTTGATCTTTAACCTGGTGGCATTATTGGGTTATGCCATTGTGATTCTCATCCAATCATGGGTGGCGGTGCTTATTGGTGCCATTTTCTTCATGGCTTGGTCCTCGGTTTCCCTGCCGGCTTCGATGAGCCTTGTATCAGCAGTTATGCCCAGGAACAAGCGCACCATGGGTGTGACCCTGCTTTCGATCACTAAACGGCTTCCCAAAGCGCTTGGTCCCGTTATCGGTGGTTTGTTGATCGGGTTGTACGGTCAAACACAGGGGATCCGCTATGCCTTCATGGTTGCCTTTGTGTTAGGGGTGATCGCCATCTTTGTTCAGCAAAAATTGATCAAAGAGGAACCTCACCGTGCCCTTGAAAGC
>CAZSGL010000003.1:10549-35913 GCA_964606265.1 uncultured Anaerolinea sp.
GCGGTTTTTGGGGTCTATTACCTGATCAGGGATGTCATTGTCAGTGTAGGCGCGTTTGGAGGTGCGTTTCTGTGGTTAATCAAGCCGGAGATCAACCTGCTTGTAGCTTTCGGGTTCGGGGTTATAGGCACCCTCTACTTTGCAGTCTTCGGTAAGGACTTAAAGAAAGAAGATGCCACTCAACCCATTTAACAATTGTCAGGACTGGATCATTCCCTCGTTTATGCGGCGAAAATGGTAGCCGTAAATGGCAAATGTAATCGCGAGTGCGAACTTTTTCGGATATCGTGTGAGTGTCCAGAAGAACAACTTCCAGTATTCTCGGCGTTCCCGACCCACAATACCCAATTTCCACACCGAAGTGAAAAACGCCAGAATTTCTTCGTATTGAATAGAGACAGGAGCC
This sequence comes from uncultured Anaerolinea sp., assembly GCA_964606265.1. Taxonomy (GTDB): domain Bacteria; phylum Chloroflexota; class Anaerolineae; order Anaerolineales; family Anaerolineaceae; genus UBA6107. The sequence goes on from CAZSGL010000003.1 coordinate 10,956, forward strand.
TGAGCTGGCCTATATACTGCCAGGAAGGTTTTCACCCGCTGATAAAAGAATTTTGGCTCATAAATCCCCTTAATTAATCTTTTATACCCTGCATTTAATGCTTCAATACCCATTTTTGGCAGGATATTAGTGGATCCGTCTGCATTATCCCCGGTCATCTCGTGGAGGATCCTGCCCTCATCTGCCATGCGCTTGTATAGCTTCGTTCCATAGGGTGCTTGCAGCATCCCCACCATAGCAGTCACAATCCCAGTCTTTTGGATGAAATCCACTTGCTGACGGAAGATACTGGCACTATCATTGTCGAATCCCACAATGAATCCGCCCATCACTTGTAAACCATTCCTCTGGAGGATATTCACACTTTCCGCCAGGTCTCGGTGAAGATTCTGCGCTTTATGGCACTCCTCCAGGCTCGCATCATCTGGTGTTTCAATACCTACAAAAATGGACTTGAAACCTGATGCTGTCATCATCTCAATCAACTTGGGATCGTCAGCAAGATTGATGGATGCCTCAGTGATGAATCGTACATCTGGATTTTTTTTCCGCCACTCAATGATCGCCGGCAATATTTCTTCCTTTAACTGGCGGTTATTTCCAATAAAATTGTCGTCAACAAAGAACACGTCCCTCGTCCATCCCAGTTCTGACATCTTGTTCAACTCGGCGATAATTTGACCAGCTGACTTGGTTCGCGGTCTGTGTCCTAACATTGCGGTGATATTACAGAAATCACAATTAAACGGGCAACCGCGTGAATATTGGATAGACAAAGAATCATAGTGTTTGTGTTTCACGAGTTCCCAAAGTGGCAGCGGGGATTGAGTTAAATCAGCATACTCCGAGGTGGAATAGACACGCTTAGGATTACCTTCCTTTAGTTCCCTCAGGAATTCGGGAAGGGTAATTTCTCCTTCATTGAGGACAAAATGATCTACTTCAGGGAATTTCTCCCATTCCCCCAGGAAGATTGGCCCGCCTGCAACTACAAGTTTTCCTGCTGCTTTACAGCGGTGAATTACGTCATGAGTGGAACTCCGTTGAACAACCATTGCAGACACAAAAACCATATCCGCCCAATGGATGTCTGCATCACGTAGAGTTTCAACATTCATATCCACTAGGCGTTTGATCCATTCTTTAGGGAGAAGCGCAGCCACAGTGATCAATCCCAACGGGGGTGTTGAAGCACTTTTACGGACAAATTGGAGCGCGTGCTTAAAACTCCAGAAAGTGTCAGGGAAAACAGGATAAACCAATAAAATATTCATCATTACCTCGCTTAGGTTGAGTGTGATGAAAGTTTAGCAAGGTAACACCCAAAAGGTCAGTGACTGGCGGCATACAAATAGTCCAGAGGTTTTCACAACCCTGGCATTTCTTCATACAAGAAGTAATGGTCTAATGCAAACAAGGATGACTTTTTACATACAAAAAAACCCGCCTCAGGGATCGAGGCGGGTGATGTTGAACTGAGATGTTAGTAAATAATGATCCAGAAGGGGAAGCTGGCTCCGGCAGAATCCCCTGGACCAAGGTTGATACTCTGGCTTGACCCGCCGACGGGTACATATCCACCGGGAGGATTACCTGCGACAGCGACACAATAACTACCTGCTAATAAACCTCCAAAGTAATACTTCCCATCAGATCCTGTGGTTTTGGTGCCTAGATTTTCTCCACCAGATCCGCATGAACCCCTGTTTAATTGGATTTTGGCACCTGCTAGCATAAATTCACCCGCTTGCATAACCCGGTTGCCATTCCAATCATTCCAGGCGTAGCCGCTAATGGATCCTTGGGCAGCCGGTGATGTTGGTGAAGCAGTTGGCGTAGGAGTTGACGGAGCGGGACAAAGACCAGGCTCAGAACCACTTGGTTTGTATCCCAGTGTCCATCGGCAGGTATTATCCACTTCCGCAAAAGCTTTTAGAGGATAATACGGCACTTGGTAGGTTAATGGTGACCCTGCTTCTGTTAAAGTGTAATGATCATTGTAGTCGAACATGGTAGGGTCAAACTCAGATTTTGCCCAGGCTCCCCATACGAAAGCCGGATCATTATTGATCAGCGCATACTTAAAGGCGATCTGAATTGTGCGCGGGTCTGTAGGCGAAATACGTCCCCATGCAGCATCTGGGTCTGCGCCAACCCCTGAGTTAAACACAACTTCGTCATAACCATCACCTGTGTTTTGGCTATCAACCTGGACAGGTAACCCTCCGCCGACATCTTTGTTGGTATCCTGCCATGCCTGCACTCCCTCAACAGACCATTGGACAGTTGGGTTCTGTACAAACACAAATACGTCTCCCCGCCCATCACTGTTCAAGTCAAACTCAGCTCCGTAAGTTCCGGGTAAGGTTCCGCCCGGTTGAGTATCCTGAACGCGAATAGAAACATACACCCACGGTTCACCACGATTTAGCGTTCCCTGAAGGATATCCAGGTACGGGAAGTATTTGTCCATTTTTTCTGAATTAAACGGGCGCTCGTACAATCCCCCGCTAAAATTCTCACCTGCCATTGATTTGGCGGCGTTGGCATATGTTGAGGTGTTCGGATCACTCATCCAGGATTCACGATATTCCGGCATGTCACCCGGTGTGACTAAGTGGACAATTGCCACAGTTACTTCTGCAGTCGGCAAGGCCAAAGGCTCACTTGTCGGTTCCTGTGTAGCCAGAATTTCAAGCGTAGGTGTTAGTGCTACAGGTTGAGCCTGGTATGCAGCCACAGTTTGCTGCAAAGCGAGGACAGTTTGTTGAACTGCTTCTGCTCCAGCATCCTTATTAGGAGTCCCGGAAGATAATGGGAAGTTACAAGATACAAGCATGAAGACCATCGTTATAGTCAACCCAATGATCTTCAACCAGGTCGATCGATTCACCTTCATATTTCCTCCTCACATTAAATCAAAAAGAAAATCCCCCCAAGCAATTTCATTATAAGCAGTCCTTAAATGCAATTCAACACCCAATTTTTTTTGATCTCGGGTGCGGCTTACAGCTTTGTTAGATGGTCAATGGAACCATTGCGTCATTCCTAATAGTTACTATAATTAGATTTAGGTAATTTATTGGTAATGTTTTAGTAATATAACAGGAATGAAAATGAAAAAAATAACGCTCCGACCAATTACAATTCTTATCGTTGTCCTTTTGCTGCAAATGGTGTTTGCTCCAGTTAGTCTGGCACTGGCTGATACTCAAAGCAACCAGACGCAGCTGCTCTCCCTTAATTCTTTTGCTGCCAGCGTTCAAAGCTCCAATCCGTCTCAAATTACCGGGGTTTACGTTGAAAACGTAATGGCATTCCCGATCGTTCAGCAACCTTCCGGTCAAGCTGGTTATGTTAGCACCCAGAACAGCGCGGTAACCCAATTCGGTCTAGCCAGTAATTACGGTTCAATCGGGTTGCTTGCTCACAATTATCTTGCTGGTGCTCAATTCTCCAATATAATGCACGGTTCAGTGATTTCACTTGTCTATGGCAATGGTCACGTGGAATATTTTAGAGTGACCGTAGTCAAACAATACCAGGCTCTGAGTCCCAATAGCGTTTATTCCCAATTTGTCAACCTGGCTCAGCCAGACGTCACACTTTCCAGTACCGATCTCTTCTATCAAACTTACGGACTAGGAAACGTACTCGTCCTCCAAACTTGCATCCTTGCAAACAATGATCCCTCCTGGGGGCGCCTTTTCATTGTTGCAGAACCCTTTGAGTATCTCCCGGTTGCTCCTGCCAGGAGTCCGATTAGCGAAAACGATATTCGCGTTAGATTCTAAACCCCCCGAATTTTCGATAGGCAAGAACCTGGTGAATTAACCGGTTCTTGCTTTTTTTTATTAATCCCCTATACTCACTTTAAACACATTTTCCATGGAGGTACCCGATGATCCGTGAACCAATCACCAACCAGGAATTCACTCTTCGATCAATCTCGGCTTGGGACGATGCCTGGTTCTTGTTAACCTCGGGTGATTTTGAAAAAAGTCATTACAACACGATGACGATTTCCTGGGGAAGCATCGGTGTGATTTGGAGTAAACCTTTTGTGCAGGTTGTTGTGCGCCCCACACGCCACACCTATGGGTTTATTCAGACATTTTCGGATTTCACCCTCTGCGCGTTCGACGAGAAGCACCGTGAGGCAATGCGATTACTTGGGACAAAGAGTGGGCGTGATTTCGACAAGATCGCCAGCGCAAAACTCACACCTATTGCGGGTAATAAAGTCACCGCACCAGCATTTGCAGAAGCCAATCTAATCATTGAATGTAAAAAGGTTTACCAGGCGCCATTCAATCCCGATTACTTTATCGATCCCGAAATTGAGAAATGTTACTCTGAAAATGATTATCATACCTGTTATTATGGCGAGATACTTTACATTGAAGGTGATCGTTCTTTGTATACCTGTTAAATGGAATGGATGGCCCGAGACGATTGGCCATCCATTTGTTACCCCCTCCAGCGAAGAGTTGGGTCCCTTTTCAAGGGTGATTAAGAATGATAATTCCGATTACTCATGATCATCAAATAAATTAATAAACATTCTCACAACATTAGCGTCATATTGCTTTCCTGATAGCCATTTCAACTCTGTGATAGCTTCATCATGTGTTTTCGCATTTTTATAATTGCGCCCCTCTGTCATAGCTGAGTAAGAATCGACCACTGCGATTATTCTCGCGCCCAGGGGTATCTCTTCCCCACTCAAGCCTCGCGGGTATCCAGATCCATCCAGCCGTTCATGATGGCAAAGGATCAGGTTGGATATGCTTTCCATACCCGACAAACCACGGATCATTTGCGCACCAACATCAGGATGAGTTTTAATAATTTCCCACTCATGGTCGGTCAAAGGACCAGGTTTGTAGAGGATTTGATCTTCAACGCCGATCTTGCCAATATCATGAAGCAACGCTGCCCAGGATAATTCGCGTGTTTCACGGTTGGAAAAACCATATTTGATCGCCAACTGTTCAGATAAATTCGCCATTCTTTTACTATGCGAGCCGCTGTGCGAATCTCTGGCATCTAATGTCCTGGATAACGCCAATACCGTTTCGATCGATAAATTCGACAGACGTTCATTCAATTGATTGCGGTGAATGGCATTTGCAAGCTGATCAGCCACAAGATCGACGACATATCTTGCGTCTGGTGTGAGTGTATCCATTTCGGGGTTTTCCGGCTGACCCAGGAACAGAACTCCAATGGGTTTGTTTTCCACCATCAATGGGATCAACCAATGACTGGTACCATCGGTAACTCCTAAGGCAGAGTATTCTTCTTGTGAGAGAGGTCTTTTCCAATTCTCAGGTTTGATTCCCTTTTGTAGAACCTTTTGAAAAAGACCCACGAGAATATCCTTACAGTTTTCTTGTCCTGGTCTTCCCCAACAGTCTGTGGGATTTTCACCTATTGCAGGTTGGTGCCATTGATTGAATTGATCCAAAATGAAAAATTTACAGACACGAATCTTCATCAGGTCCGTAATAAAGTATGAAGCCCGTCTTACCAATTCGGTAAGAGAATCAGAGCCAACCAGGAAATGACTCAAGTCCGATAAACCGGCAATCCTGGAAGTTTTCTTATTTCCAGTTTTTTCATTCCTTATCGTTCGCGGAAGATGAATATTCTCAATGTAATGAGTCATAATCATCACCTTTCTCTGTTAACAAAGCTTCTAAACGTACCATTAAGACGTATTACGTTTTTTTCAAATCATTCAATCGATGTAATTTTTAAAGCAACTGTCTGGTGGAACCCATTCATTTGCCGGGCAAAATCTGCAAGTGTGGCGGCTTTGATCGCTGAAATTCTGCGTGATTCTTCAACAGCCAAATGGAATGCTTCTCCATTAAAACCACTCTTGATCGCCATTTCCGGGTTGGCTAACAACAACTTGCGAAACCGTTCGCTAACAACAGCAGCGGTCATGATGCGGCTGTATTCCCGTTCACATTGAACAAGATTTTCGTCCCTTTTGTGATAATCATAAAAAATGTTACTCATGATGTTTTCTCCTGTAATTTATCCTTTGCTTTTCCACCTAAGGTCCACAAGAGCCAAATAACACCGATAGCAATGAACACATCGCCCAGGCTGAAAGCCACCGGATATTGCGACCAATCTGGTAGCATGAAACGATCAGAGAGGAACCACAAGCGGGTCATTTCAGGCTGGAGGATGATATCTTTACCGTATCCCAGGCGCTGACCGACTACCCACTGTGCATCCTGACCAGGCAGCAGCTTACGAACTGCATCAGGACTGATCGGCATCAACCCCCCGTTGAACATTATTACGAGGAAGTTAAGCACAAAACCCAGGGTGATGGGCAAAAAACTTATCTTGTGGATGTTAAGGAGCGAAAAAGCAAGAAGGATAATTAGACTACTTACCAGCAAAATTGAAACCAGGTTTCCTGAAATCTGTGAGCGGGTGCCAGGGTTGAAGAAGGCGAAGTATTGTGGAACAAATGCGGCTAAAACAAGTACAGGCCATTTCAATTCATAAACCCGGTATGGTTGCTTCCCAATCAGCGCCCGCAGAAACCCGGCGGTTAACCCGACGGCGACTGCGATGAGTAGAATCATGCCGGGATTTTATCCGCCAATTGATCCGGTGGCCTGGGGAGCTCCAGCAGCTAAAACAAACAACACCAGCGTGGCAATGAACAATATCAACTTGATTTGTGATGCGACCCTGGAAGAAACCAAAAAGAACTTGTTTGCAAGTGTTTTCATGACAATCTCCTTTTATAATTTGTGTTTTTAGATTATGACAACTTACAGGCTACAAAACAGGCTACAAAACAGGCTTCATTTTTATAGCATTTCCTCCTTTCTACTTAAAACAAAACTATAGAGGCTTAATCTCCGGACCAATATCAACTACGGATAATTCAGAGGATAATTTCAGACGGCAGCTTAATTGATCAGTGTACGATAAAGGTTTTCAGTCTGCGGGGAAGGTGTGACGCCGAGGTCATTTAACAACAGTTTTTTACACTTGTCAAATTGCCTCACCATGCCAGCTTTATCACCCATAGCCGAGTAAGCTATCATTGCTGAACGATGGGCAGCTTCTGAACATGGATCAATTTCAATGGCGCGTTGTGAATAAGCAATAGCCTGTTGGTATTGCTTTATTTCTATTAATAAGTCTATCAGGTTTGACGCGATTTCAAGATATTTTTGGTGCAGGTTCTCGCGTTGAACGAGCACCCATTCATAATCAACTTTTGGCAGATACTGACCTTTATAGAGTGCCAGCGCGTTCTTGAAATGTTGAATTTTCACGTTCTGATCATCGGTGGAGTTTGCAGAAGAGATCTCCTGCAAAAAGTTTTCAACATCATAATCGTAATCAAGCGTGCGGTTAAAGCGGTATGCCTCATCTACCAGGGCAACGCTTTCCGTACCAAGCGCATGCCTAACGCGATAGATCGAATTTTTAAATCTTAGTCGAATTGTTTGTTGATCTGCCTCAGGCCAAAAAACCTCCCCGATGTCTTCTTTGGTTACGCCATCTATATGTTGAAGGATGAAAAAGAAAAGATCGCGAACACTTTGGGTCTTCCAAGCAGCCAACTTTACCAATTGATCACCAATTTTTACCTGGGTACGCCCCAGAGCTCGAATGGCAACGCGAGGTGTCGTGAACTGGACAACACTGGAATGGCGCCGGATTAATTTCCGAATATCGATAAGCGAATGATCGAATTCCCTTACACGAAGTATAAAACTCGCCAAGTCGTCTTTCGTCGGAGTTCCCAGGTTTATGTGATGTATCAATCCAAGATTTTCACTGGCAAGTCTCAGTAGGCTTGCTTGTTCGTAATCTGGTCTGGGAGTGTCAACCCAATCGTGAAATTGTGTGAGTGTGATAGTGGAATTTGAGCGCTGCAATGCTAACAATTGTAAATAAAAACTGGCACGGAAGTGTTCTGCTTTATAACCTTCCTGTTGGAAAAACGAGTTTGCCGGAGGGATTTTTTCAAGGGCTTTTTGAGTTTTGCGCTCCTGCAGGGCAAGTACACCAGCCTCCAGTAAGCATAATGATTCTTCATATTTAGAACCACCACTCAATGCCATTTTTTCTGCCTCGTTGAGGAAATGGTGAGCAGTGTTGTAATTCCCTCCGCAGCGTTCAAGGGAGCATTGCGAAAGATTTAATAATATCTGCAATGTTAGGTCATTGAGACCCGGTAATGCAGACCGGGCAAGAGCGTAAACCTTATACGCCTCTTCAAAGGCATGAATATCCCGATAAAGATCACCCAGGCTTGTGAGTGAATAACATTCCAAACGCGGATTTACCGCCAGTCGGGCGTAACTCACTGCCCTCTCTAGGTTTTGCATTGCCATTTCAAAATGCCCGCGCATATGCTGCAAACCACCCAGGTTATTGAGTACATTAGACTGCCATAGTGAGTTTTGGGTCTTCTGCCAGAATTCGAGTGAGTGAGAATAACAGGTTTCAGTCTCCACCAGATTTCCCATTGCACAATAGACCACTCCGAGATCAAGCATGACCTTCGCTGCATCCAGTTTCTCTTTCATCTTTTGGTAAAGTTTAAGAGACTCCTGCAATATTGAGAGGGAATTTCGTAACTCTCCTTTTTGAAAGAGGTTAACCCCCTTAACTCGGAGCGCTTCTGCACGTAAACTTTCTGCCTTGGGGTGGTGTGAGCAGATTTCCAGCGCTTCATCAATGTCTTCTGCCGCACGGGAGTAATTACCAAAGTAACGATGTACTGCGCTTCGCCTGATTAAAGCAGCGGCCAAGTCTTGAGAAAACTTGGAACCACGTAGTCCTTTGATAGCCCGATCTAACAAGTCAATACTTTGCTGACTTGCGCCACGCATCATTGCCACTGCACCAAGGATGGAAAGTATCTCTGGTCTGGTATTTTTTTCACCTTCCGGCAGCGTATCTATCCATTCTGAAAGTGTCACCAATCGACCACCGAGGATCAATCCCGGTGAGGCGTCACGGATCAAATCGCTAACCTGGTCCACATTACCAATACGCGAGTAGATCGACATGGCACGTTCCCAATCGCGTTGATCAACATAATATGCCGCCAGGGCTTTCTCTATCTTAAGAGTCTCCTCAGGTCTTCCATCCCGCATGCGATCCTGCAGAAAATCCCTAAAAAGATGATGGTACCTTAAATGAAGCGTAACGTCTTCCACTGGTAGTACAAACAAGTTGTCTCGTTGAACTATTTCAACCTGTTGGTCCCAATTTGTAGTGGAAAGTTCCAGCGATTGTCCGATTACCTTTTCACACAAATCAGAGTTGAATTCTTCCAACAGGGATGTACGCAATAGGAACGATTGCATCACTTCGTCCTGCCGGTCGAACACCTGCTGAGCCAGGTATTCATACAAGCCCACACCTGAAACGCGTTCAAGTCGCAAGCGTTCATCAGTACCTTCATCCGAAAGCTGCGCCGTCAACAACAAACCAGTGATCCAACCCTCGGTGTTTTCTGCCAATTGAGTGGCGCCGTCATCCGTGATCATCTGGTGATAGTTCACTGCCATCAACTGCTTAATCTCTTCCGGCAGGAAAGCTAATTCTTCAAAACTCAATCCGGCAACCTGCGACCTGGCAACCAGCAAAGATAAATCTGGCAGTGTTAAAAGCGTACGCGAGGCGATAATTAGATGGAAATTATCCGGCATTTCCTGGGTGATGCGATTAATGAATGACTCGATCGGTTTGCTATCTCTCACCAGATGGTAATCGTCCAGGACGAAGATGAAGTTCTCAGTTACGTTCTCATAACAATCATTAATAATTGCAGTTATTACTGCGTCTAGGTCTAGTTTGTCCTGGTTAATGTTCTGTAGGGCAGAAAACGAGGCTATTCCAAATCCGGGGTAACGATTACGGATCGAAGAGATGAAATGCGCGATAAAGCGCTGAGCATCCGTGTCCAGAGTATCCAACGCAAACCAGCACACTGGCAGTTGAGTGTGATAGGTGAAGTCGATCATCAACGATGTCTTGCCATAACCTGCCGGCGCTGCCAGGATTAGCAGCTTCAAGTCGATGACATTATCCAGGATCTCAAGCAAACGCTGGCGAGAAAGTATTTCGCTGCGTCGGCGTGGGATGATGATTTTGGTACGTACGATAGGTATTTCTGAGGGCATAATGACTAATAGTTTTGTTTTGAAAGGAAAACAATGAATTTATTATAGAGGATTTTAAACTAAAAAGTGGAGGTAATCTCAATTACCTCCACTTTATTAATTAATTCTTATTTTACCTATTGATCAATAAGAAGGTGCTGGAATACCCTGGTACTTTGCATCTCCAAAAGCAAGGATGGGATAAAAAATCATAGGAAGGAAAGCCAATCCTATGCCAAAACCACTTCCCTTTCCAAATACCCTTGCCATGTCTAGGGAGATCATGATCCAAATGACAATATTAACCACCGGGATTAACATAAGGAGAAGATACCACCAGGGTTTTCCAACAATCTCCAACATCACAAGTGTGTTGTAAACAGGAATCAGGCATGCCCAACCTGGTTTACCCGCTTTCACGAATACCTTCCACATAGAAACTAACATTAAAACAATTACTGCCGTGTAGAAAAGCCAACCAACAAACCCGATTCCGCCTTCGTAACCATAGTTGTAATCCATTCGTTCTTCTCCTTGTATGTTATATTTCATAATAGTCTAACCATTTAATTAATTAAGTCAAGTTTTTAGATAATATTTATCCAATTTCAAGGTGCCATGTCAATTTTTCTTTCAAAATTTCTGCCCCTGTTTCTTTACCCACTCGGTTTGCTTGCAATCCTCCTCCTGAGCGTCCTGTTGCTATGGAAGAAACCTCGCTTTGCAAAATCAATCCTCATAGCCGCACTAATCCTCCTTTTCCTCAGCGGAAACCGTTACGTGGCTTCTACGGTGGCACGCAGCCTGGAGTGGCAGTATCTCCCGGAAGAGATTGCATTACCCATCGATTCAATCGTTATCCTGGGTGGTGGGACCGAACCGGAGATTAACCCGCGGTCCTCAGTGGAGGTCAACGCAGCTGGTGACCGGGTGATCTATGGCGCAATTCTCGCCAGGCAATTCCCCGAAGCAACTGTAATCGTCAGTGGCGGGGATATTGACTTCCTGGATCTGGCCAGTTCCTCCCCGGCTGAGGATATGGTGAGCCTGCTAGCATTGATGGGTATCTCTGATGAAAATATTCTCATCCAGGGCGGGTCTCAAAACACCTATGAAGACGCGTTATACACTTGCGCCATCCTCAAAGAAAACAGCTTTCAGAATACGCTCCTGGTTACCTCAGCGACGCATATGCCGCGTTCGGTGGCTGTGTTCCAGAAACAGGGTTGTGAAGTTATTGCTGCACCCACGGATTTCACCGTAACCGAAGCAGCCTGGCAAAAACTTTGGCACCCCAATTTAGAGGAGTTCCTAATCAACCTTGTCCCTTCGTATTCCAATCTTTCTACACTCACAAAATCCATAAAAGAATACATCGGGATATGGGTTTACGGAATGAAGCAATATTTGTAATTGGAGTTGCTATGAAATACTTGCTCGCTGTGATTGTTATTTCTCTATTGACATCATGTACCTTACGATCACCTTCACCAGTGTTATTGGGGACTCCATCTCTGAATCTCACATCGATGACATCCATCGTTCCGCAAACCACATCTCCTGCGCCAATTGTTGACCTTGCTCCTTACTTTGCCGAAACCACTCTCAAGCAAATCGAAGTAAAGATCCAGCAAAACATACTTGGAACAGCCGGAACGCTAATAAACGCGAACCTGCGCAACGATTCTGACGAATATCGCGTCTTCTCGTTAACCTGCGGTTATACATTTACTCCCAAGGTAAACGATAAATTGCAGCAAATGATCCTGATCCAACCCCTGGTGTTTTCAATAGAACCTCTGGGTTGGTTAAATGTTTATCCTGTTACGGTTTGCATTGAACCTTCAAAAGGAGTACCCGCCATTGGGGAAACCTACAACTTCGGCCCAATGGCGGAAGGTGATTTAAAAAAACTTGCTGATTGTGCGTGTGGAACAACAATTTCACCAGGAGATACGGTCACTTTATTCACCCAACAACTCGCATTTTGGATGGTGGCGTTGGGGATGAATTCAGGACAAATTATCTCTATGTCTCCAGAAGAGTTCATATCACTTCTTGCCAGCAAAGATGTTGACCAGGATACCTTAGACTCTCTGCGAGGTTACCTCCCATTGGTCAAACTCAAAACCATCAGTATATTAAAAAAATGTGGATTTTAAATTGCTTAAATAAAAAAGAGCTTTTCAGCTCTTTTTTTTTGTTTAAATCAACTGCTTCCTTACCTCAGAGCTGAGGAAATCCAGCGCCCAAACCACAAGAATTATAAACAACAACGCTGTGCCTGCCTGGTGATACTGCAGGGTGTTTATGCGCTGAGACAGGAAGTATCCGATGCCGCCTCCGCCAACAAATCCAATAATGGTTGAAATTCGCACATTGATATCCCAGTGATAAATGGTAAAGGACAGGAAATCAGGGACTATTTGGGGTACAACTGCGTATCGCACGATCTGGAGTTTATTGGCACCTGTTGCCGTGATTGCTTCAATCGGCCCGTTATCGATACTCTCAACCGCCTCTGAGAACATTTTTCCCAGTGATGCTGCTGTTGTGATTGAAAGTGCGATGACACCTGCAAACGGACTGCCAAACCCCACAATCATGGCAAAGATGGTTGCTAATACCATAGGTTCGTAAGAACGGACAATATTCAAAAAGCCGCGAACAATATAGTAGACGATCGAACCCAATTTACCCTTACGAGTGATATTTGAGGCTGCCAGGAAACTGAGCGGGAGAGCCAGGATTGTACCGATGGTCGTAGCGATCAAAGCCATGAATATGGTAACAAACATGGCATCGAGCACTTCCTTCAAAGCCGGGTCAGCGATCAATTTACCCGTGGGAATTGACACCTCGAAGGATATTTGGGCAGGTTTCCCATTTTGAGCAGCAGAGATCGGTCGAACTTCCAATGGCATATTAATCTCGCCATTTTCGTCCGCCTGTATGTTCCTGATGCTCAATAACCCGCCTTCAGGCAGGATCCAGCGCAAGGAGATCTCTGCGTTGGGTGGCAGGTCATATCCGTGAAGGGTAAGAACATCTTTCGGCGAACCGCAAGGAGGATCAAGAACAATTCGAGGACCCGTAACCAGTTCCTCAGGATTCGGAACAACGTCACAAGGAACCGGGACAACCTGGGAGACTGTGACTTTATCTGATTCCTTTGTGAACAATGCCGGGGACAACAATTGACTCATGATGTCCTTGGCTTTGGATCCAGAGGAAATCAATTTCCCTATATCTGGTTTGGTTACACGGATGCTGAGGATGAGCAAGGCAACAACTGCAAAAATTGCAATGACTTTGGCAAGAGATTTGAGGAGTGATTTGAGAGTCGCCATATTACACCAATCTCTCCCGGATGCGGGCACTGATGAAGTCCAGAATAACCACTATTACCGCAATGGCAACAAATGCGGTACCCACTGCCCGAAAATCTTGCAGGACGATCCACTGCCACAGGAAGAAACCGATACCACCGCCGCCAACAAAACCAATAATTGTAGATGAACGCACATTGATGTCCCAGCGGTATATCGTGAGAGCGGTGAATGCCGGGACGATCTGCGGAATGACCGCGAAACGCACGATCTGGAACCAGTTAGCACCAGTCGCTTTAATTGCTTCGATTGGTCCGGGATCAATCCCCTCCACCACCTCAGAGTAGAGTTTGCCGAGGGCAGCTGTGGTATGGATGGTAAGGGCGATCATTCCAGGAAATGGTCCGAGACCAACAATAATGACAAAGATGATCGCCATAATTAAGGCTTCAATAGAGCGGACGATATTCAAGGCTGTCCGCGTAATGATATAGATTATGGTGGTAACCGGATTGCCAGTCATCAGGTTACGTGCTGCCAGGAACGCAAAAGGTATCGCCAGGATCGCGCCGATCAATGTCGAGAGAAATGCCAGGGCAAGTGTCTCGTAAATACCCTGTACAATGTAGCCGCCGATGGTGGATAATTCGATCCCACCAATAGGTCGGCTTTGCTCAAGTTTAATTCTGTGAATCTGCGGGATTGTGGGATCCGGAGCGGTGCTGTGTACCATGGGCTTTACTTCCCACTCAAGCACAACCCTGCCATTGGCATCCGATACAGCTTCCGCACCCATCGCCTTACCCCCAATGGGATTTTGCCAGTAAAAAGAGGTGACAGTGTTCGGCCAGAAGCCCTCGCCTACAACCGTAATCACATCTCCAACATTCGCGCAGGATTCTTCAACATAAACACGGATATTATCGTCGGTTCGTAAAGGAGCTGGGGGGAAATCGGAACAAGGCGATTGAATATCGGTAAACCCATTTAGTTTTTCTGCCCGCGGCTGTGTGAAATCGATCTTGAACATCTCTCGAACAATGTCTTTTGATCTGCCTGCATTTTGGACCAGCGCTTTAAGATCAAATTCTGTAACTTGTCCGCCTATTCCATAAGCCATAACAAGCCAAATTAAAATGGGTATAAGTGATTTTCGACCGTTTGTGGAAGCAGCATCCCAGATATTCCAGAGCCAGAAGAGAACGGGTATTACATACCAGGTTGGTTCCTTATGCCAAAGAACAATCGCCAGTGAAGTGGCAAAACCGATAAAAAGGGCAATCGCAGCCCGATACCTGCGCAGAACCACCTGCCCTAAGCCCGGAACAAGTATTGACAGTATTATTGCGAGGATCTTGTTGGGAGTCTTTTTGTCAGCCATGGGGTTTATTCAAGCGCAGTCGCGCGGATATCCTGCGCTTCTTCGCCGTAGATTTCTTTGAATTTTACCCGGTCTATATCCGAGGGTAACCCTTCGAAAACTTTCACCCCGTCTTTTAAGCCAATTACCCGTGTTGCATAGCGCTGAATCAAATCCAGGTAATGCAAGCTGCAGATGATTGTAACTTTATCTACCTTGTTTAATTGTTCAAGATACTGCATGATCGAGTGCGCCAATACTGGGTCCAGGCTGGCAACTGGTTCGTCAGCGAGGATAAGCTTTGGTTCCTGCATCAGCGTGCGGGCAATACCCACGCGTTGTTGTTGTCCGCCTGAAAGGGCATCCGCCCTGCTATCTACTTTGTCATCAAGTCCAAGCCTGTCAAGCGCGGCGTGGGCACGTTGTTTTTCTGAAGCTGGGAACAGTCCCAGCGTGGTGGTCCATGGGTTTAAGTAACCCAAACGACCGTTAAGTACATTGGTCATTACTGTGGATCGTTTTACCAAGTTAAAATGCTGGAAGATCATACCAATCTTCCTGCGGATATGGCGAAGTTCAGCTCCCTTGGAAGCAGTGATATCTATGCCATCCATGGTGATCTTGCCTTCAGTCGGGTCGATCAATCGGTTGATGCAGCGCAGCAGCGTGGATTTTCCTGATCCGGAGAGCCCAATGATCACCAAAAACTCTCCATCTTGCACTTCAAAACTCAAGTCCTTTAGCGCTTGGGTACCGCCGGGGTATACCTTGGTTAAGTGTTCAACTTTGAGCACGGTTTATTCCTTCAAAATGTGATGATTACAGAATTCTAAAAAAAAGATGGAGGGGGGAAACCCCCTCCATCCTGGTACAAGATTTCTTACTTCACCATGGTGGTGATGTCGATACCGGAAGCCTGCAGGGCAGCGCGGAAGGCATCGTAGAAGGAATCTTCAGCAACCTTGAAACCCTGGATCTCATATCCAGCATTCTTCAAGATTTCTTTTCCTTCATCAGACTCACCCATTGCCAACAAAGCATCCTTGACTGTGGTGCCAGTTGCGGCATCCATTGCAGTGGAGAAGGAAACATTGTCATTGGGGATGATATTGTCAGTACGCCAAATGACAACGATCTTTTCATTCACATCAGTATGAACTTTGTCACTTGTGCGGGCATCGATATAGGTGGCGCCGAAATCACAGATAACGCCATTGGTTGTGCCGGCAGCAACACCAGCATAAAGAGCCTGGATGACAGCGGGGTGACCCTGGACAGCGGCGGGAGTCTTGTAATTGACGCCAAATTGTTTCAGGAGTCCACCGGGGATAATGTAACCGGAAACAGACAGGGGATCGGTGAAGCAGGGGCGTTTGCCATCAAATTGCTTTAGGGCCGTGGCAGCATCTGCAGTGTTCAAGTTTGTGGCAGCATCGAAGTAAGGGGTGAAAGCTGCATCAACATGAGCAACAAATTGAGCACCATAGAAATCTGCACCGTTGCGGACAACAACCAACTGAACTTCAGCTGCATTAGCCTGTTTTGCCAGTAAATAAGCAAAGGTGGGCATGAATCCAACGTGGGCATTGCCGGAAGCCATGGCTTCGATCAATGCGGTGTAGCTGTTGGGGATGGTCACAGTGTATTCGAACCCGGTCAACTCTTTGAGTTTTGCGGCGATGGCTTCACCACCAACTGTCAACTGCTCGGCAGTGGCAGATGGGGCAAGGGCAATGATGATGGGGTTCTCTACGGAGCCAAGGGGTTTGGGGGCTTCTGTGGCAACCACGGGGGCTTCAGTCACAACTGGTTTTGCAGTTGGGGCTTTGGTTGGGGCAGCGGTTGGCGTGGTACACGCAGCCAATACCATAATGCTTACAACCAATACGGAAAACAGTACAAACAAACTCTTTTTCACTTTTTCTCCTCCTATAGGATTGGGATTACAACTTTGCGTTTTTTCCCGAACGCAAAGTTAATCATATACCATTAAAAACTAAAAGGCAAGATTGACTTGCCTTTTTTATCTTAAAAATCCAGATTTTTAAACCGTTGAAGATCAGGATTCAGAATATCCACAAAGTGCCAGCGCCCCTGGTCCGGTATGGGTTCCCAGTACGGGTGAAACGATCCCCACGATCAGTTCCTCAGGGTTGTATTCAGCCTTAACGCGTTCAGCCAACACGCGGGCTTCTTCGTCTGCAGCGTTGTGCAGCACAGCTATGCGCATTGGTTTAGTCTTGTCCAATTTCTTGAAGAAACTGGTGTAAAGTGTTTCAATGGCTTTGCTGCGTGTCGTGGAAATATCACCCGGTTCAACTGTGCCGGTTTTATGGTTAACCCGGATCTGGGGTTTGATCTTGAGCATATGACCGAGCATCCTGGCTGCGCCAGCAATACGGCCACCCTTGATAAGATATTCGAGGGTGTTCAAGACAATATGATAATGAAGCCCCTCCCGCACCCGGTTGGCAGCTTGCACCATTTCACTAACATTTGCTCCTACTTCACGCGCCCTGGCCATGGCTAAAACCTGCCACCCGAGACTCATTGAATTACCCTTGGAATCAACGATGGTGATTGGTAGTTTGTATCCCTGGGCAGCGGTACGGGTGGATTCAAGAGTTCCGCTCATGGCACCGCTGATGGTGATTACAACAATCCTGGTTGCCCCTTGAGCGCTTGCAGCGTTATAGGCATCCAGAAATTGTTTCGGGGTTGGCTGAGAGGTGGATGGGTATCCCGGTTCCGTTTCAAGCCGGCGATAAAAATCTTCAGGGGTCAGATCCACCCCATCCAAAAACTGTTTATCGCCCCAAACAATTGTTAAGGGAATTATCCGGATCTGATATTGTTCCCGTAATTGCGCAGGCAAGTCACTAGTGCTGTCAGTGATCAGCGCTATGGTTGAATTGATCATGTTCCTACCTTTTTACTGAGATATTCAAATTATAATACTAGCTTGAATAAAATTACGGTTTTTTGATTCCTTACAATCCTGTTAAAATTTGATCCTGGTGTTCTCATCCTCTGAACCTTGCAGCTTATAACCTTCATTAATATGGAAAAACTCCGCTCAACTTTCAACGAATATCCGCGTAATTTCTGGATCCTCATCGGCTCACTGTTCATTGACCGTCTGGGTGGGGCATTGATCTTCCCCTTCTTCTCCCTCTACATCACCGAGAAGTTTGGTGTTGGCATGACGGAAGTCGGCACCCTGTTTGCCTTTTACGCGGTATCCAGTTTTATTGGTTCCCTCATCGGAGGTGCACTTACAGACCGCTTCGGACGGCGTTCATTAATGATCTTCGGGCTCATCTCCAGCGCCGCCACAGCCCTCATCATGGGGTTGTCCAGGGACTTTCAAACCTTCTTCCTCTTTTCAGTGATTGTCGGCGCTTTTGCAGATATGGGTCATCCCGCCGGGCAAGCCATGCTTACAGATATCCTTCCCGAACCCAAGCGTATCGAAGGATTCGGCATCCTGCGAGTCGTAGCCAACCTGGCTGTAACGATAGGTCCTGCAATTGGAGGTTTAATTGCCTCCAAATCTTTTTTTGCCCTCTTCGTTATTGATGCGATTGCATCTGTCATCACTGCTCTCATTGTCTATTTAACCATGCCGGAGACAAAACCAGAAAAACACATTGACCAGCCGCACGAATCCATATTTCAGACTTTCAAAGGCTACTCGGTAGCGTTGAAAGATAGGATTTTTATCCTCTTCTTAAGCGCCTCGGCGATCATGGTGATCGTCTATATGCAGATGAATACCACCCTTTCGGTTTACCTGCGGGATGTCCATCAAATCACCACACAACAGTTCGGTTACATCCTCAGTCTTAATGCAGCCATGGTGGTGGTTTTCCAGTTCTGGATCACCCGCCGTATCTCAAAATATGCTCCCATGATGTTGATGACCGTCGGAACAATCTTCTATTTAATTGGGTTCACCATGTACGGCTTTGTGACCACCTATCTCTTTTTCCTTATAGCCATGGTCATCATCACCATTGGCGAGATGATCGTTTCTCCCACCTCTACTGCCCTGGTAGCGCACCTGGCACCTGCAGACATGCGTGGCCGCTATATGGCGGTCTCCGGTTTTAGTTGGATCATCCCCTCGGCTATAGGTCCTCTTGCAGCGGGGTTCATAATGGATAACCTTGATCCGCGCTGGGTTTGGTACGCCTCAGGTATCCTGGCTGCAGTTGCTACCCTTGGATTCTTCGCATTACACAGGGGTGCCTCAACGAGGCTACAGAATTCGCCGCCTAAGACCGTGGATTGACGGGCATACGGCTGCTTTCAGGTAGAGCGGTGTTAGGGAGTATTCAATAATTGACAGGTTACATTTATCCCTTTTTGTCTGACAACCTGAATATTTTTCTTGTAAACCGTTTTTAAACATGCTATCATTCCTTAATAGCGAATAGTTAATTCTGAGACAAAGACAATAAATTATTCCATGGATACGAAGGCGAGGTGAATTCCACAACAATTACGCTAATTTAATTACCGGATTCAACAATAGGATAAATGTTTACTATAAAGCAATTCACAATCTATGAATTAACCAGCCTACGCTGGAAAAAATCGTAAAAGACAGGACATACTATGATCAATCCTCATCCAGGACTACCCGAATTAGAGTATGTAAAACCCTTAACACTCGTCGAAGCCAGTAAATTCCTGGCAGAACATGATGGAGTCTCCCGGCCATTTGCAGGCGGTACCGATAATTTTGTCCGCCTTCGCGATGGAATATTAAAACTAGATTACCTTGTTGATATTAAAGGTCTGGAAGGTACTAGAACGATTACATTTGATCCAAATAAGGGACTCACCATTGGTGCAGCCGTGACCATGAACATGGTTTCTGCCCATCCTGATGTTGTCAAACATTACTCAAACCTCGCAGAAGCGGCCAATTCAGTTGCCAGCTACCAATTGCGTAACCGCGCTACCATTATCGGTAATATTTGTAATGCCTCTCCAGCCGGTGATACGATAGGCACCTGCCTGGTAATGGGCGGCATCCTCAAAGTACATGGGGTTAACGGATTCCGCGACGTCCCCTTAAACACCTTCTTCCTGGCACCTGGACGCACAGTATTAAAACCAGGAGACGTTGTAGTATCCATCTTCCTGCCCATCCCCCCCAAGGGACTTGTGGGAACATACAAGAAACTGGGGCGTAACATTATTGGCGACCTTTCCATCGTTGGAGTAACCGTGGTTGGCTATCCAGCCAAAGAAAGTCCTTCCGGTTTCCAGTTCCGTATCGCGCTGGCCTCTGTAGCCCCAATTCCTTTTGAATCATTCAAAACTGAAGCAATTCTCGCTGAAAAGAAAATCGTAGACGATACCATCACCCGGGCTGCTGACGTGGCCATGGAATCGGTCACCCCGATCGACGATGTGCGTGGAACTGCCCGCTACCGTAAATTCATGGTGCGCAACCTAACACGCGAAGCATTAACCGAAGTATGGAAGAAACTCAACAAATAGTCCACCGCAAAGAATTGAATCTATTGTTAGGAGGTAATCAATGTCCTTAAAACAAATCACCCTCACCGTAAATGATCTGGTCGAAACGGTGGATGTGCCCCACAATATGACCCTTCTCCAAATGATCCGGGAAAAACTATCGCTCACCGGCACCAAAAACGGTTGTTCAGCTGGTGAGTGCGGTGCATGTACAGTATTGATGAATGGTGAACCTGTTAATAGCTGTATGGTCCTGGCTGCGGAATGTGATGGCGCCAGGATAGTTACGGTTGAAGGGCTGGCAAAAAGCGGTAAATTAACCGGGCTTCAGGAAGCGATTATCAAATCTGGCGGTGTGCAGTGCGGTTTCTGTACTCCCGGAATGCTCATCTCAGCTTCTGCCCTGTTAAAACGCAATGCCCACCCTACCGATACCGAGATTCGTGAGGCTATTGTTGGTAATTTATGCCGATGCACCGGTTATGTACGCATCGTAGATGCAATTAGAACAGCGGCTAAGTAAGCGCATTTTCCATAGAAAAGGATATCCAATCCTCTAAGGAGCCGAAATATGGCAAACGTAAAATCTAAAGAAAATACTTCCAATCCGATCGGTGCGTCCTTACCGCGTAATGATGTATACGAAAAAGTGACCGGTACCGCAGTTTATGCTGAAGATATACAATTCGGAAATAAACTGCTGCATGCCCGTGTGGTGCGCAGTCCACACCCCCATGCGCTCATCAAACGCGTTGACACCAGTAAAGCCGAAGCCCTGCCAGGTGTGAAGGCAGTTGTTACTGGAAAAGACTTCCCCAACCGCATTGGCTTATATCTGCAGGACAAGACAATTTTCGCCACTGACCGTGTTCGTTTCATTGGTGACCCTGTGGCTGCCGTTGCGGCTGTATCAGATGAGATAGCCATGAAAGCTGTAGAGTTGGTGGAAGTGGATTACGAAGTACTTGAGGGCGTCTTTGATGCCGAATATGGTGCTTCTGCCGAAGCTCCCCTAATCCACCCGCAATTGGGTGAATATATTTATCCCAATTTTATTTTTCCCAAGCCCGGAACAAACATCTCCAATCATTTCAAAATCCGGCGGGGAAACGTGGAGGAAGCCTGGCCTAAATGTGAGCATATCGTTGAGCGCACATTCCGGGTTCCTCATATTCAACATGTACCAATTGAAACACACATCGCCATCGCCCAAATGAACGAAAAGGGTAAGGTAACCCTGTGGGCATCCTCACAATCACCTTTTGCCCAGCGCAACTTAATTGCACACGCGCTGCACATCTCCCAGAGCGACCTGCGCGTGATCGCTCCATTGGTGGGTGGTGGGTTTGGCTCAAAAGCTGGTGTCACCATGGAAGCTATTCCTGTTGCGCTGGCAACCAAATGCAAAGGTTGGCCAATAAAATTAGCCCTCACGCGTGAGGAAGAATTCTTTACTAATTTTGTCCGCCAGGGCTTAGTCGCTCACGTTAAAGTGGGCTGCGACAAGAATGGAAATCTCCTCGCGTTAAAGAACACCATGTATTGGGACGGCGGAGCCTCCACTGAATATGGCGTGAACGTTACCCGCGCCGGCGGCTATTCAAGTTCCGGACCCTACGACATTCCCAATATTGAAAACGACAGTATTTGCGTTTACACCAACCATCCTATCGGTGGTGCCTACCGCGGTTTTGGCATGTCTGAGATGCATACTGGCCTCGACCAGGCGATGGACGAACTGGCTGAAAAAGCTGGAATCGACAAGGTCACCTTCCTGAAAAAGAACGGGGTTGTGGGAGGAGATACCCTCGCAACTGGGATGACCATGCATGAAAATGGTTTGCTGCAGTGCATCGACAACGTGGCAAAATCATTAAACTTCAATGAAAAAGAAAAATCCTCGTCACCTGATCGCCTGCGTGGTAAGGGCATCGCCATCATGTGGAAAGCCCCAGCCATGCCCCCCAATGCCGGTTCCAGCGCGTGGGTCGAATTAGCTGAAGACGGAAATGTAACCGTTGGCTTGGGTGGACAGGAGATCGGACAGGGCACATTCACCGTTATGGCACAAATGGCCGCGGCTGCCCTTGGTGTACCCTACGAAAAAGTGCGCATTGCTGGCCCTGTCGATACACAATACAGCCCGTATGAATGGCAGACGGTTGCCAGCCGCCTCACCTGGAGTATGGGTAACGCAGTCCGTGCTGCTGCCACCGATGCCCGCAAACAAATCCTTGAAATGGTAGCTGAAGCATGGAATGAAAAAATTGAGGATCTGGATATCGTGAACGGCGTTGTGGTTTCGTACAAAAGTGAACAAGAAATACCTCTAAACAATATCGTCATTTACGGTATGCCCAAAAAGAATGATCAAGGTTGGATGGGTGGTCCCATCATCGGCCGCGGTTCCTTCATGCCCAAATACGTTACCGGGTTGGATGCTGAAACCGGCCAGGGTGCCCGCGCTGTTGTACACTACACTGTCGGTTGCGAAGGTCTCGATATTGAGATAGACAAGAATACCGGCAAGATCCACGTGCTTAAAGCAGCTGCTGCCTTTGATGTTGGTAAAGCCATCAACCCTGACCTCGTCAGGGGTCAAATTGAGGGTGGCTTTGTCCAGGGTTTGAGCTCCGCCATGTTCGAGGAGATAAAACTCAAGAAAGGCGTTATGACCAATCCCAGCTTCGTGGATTATCGTATCGCCACTGCACCGGATGTGGATTTCCCCTTGGAGACTCCGTATGTTGAGGTTCCGCAGGATGACGGCCCCTGGGGCGCGCGTGGTGTAGGAGAACACCCGATGGTACCAACCATCGCAGCTCTTGGCAATGCCATCTATGATGCCACGGGCATTCGCCTTGAAGGTCCGCCATTCTCCGCAGAGAAGATTTACCTTGCCATGCTGGACGCTGGAATCGTAAAATAACAAAAAGAATAATTATGCCGGATTTGCTTTTCCGGCATATTTACTAAGATTTGATGCCAGGAGGCCAATCATATGACTGAAACTTTTGACCTGATCATTCGCAATGCAACCCTTAGAGGGGAGAGCAAGACAACTGATATCGCCGTCGCGAGCGGCAGGATTGCAAAAATTGCCCCCAAAATTACCGGGAGTGCGGGTAAGGAAATTGATGCCCAGACTAACCTGGTGACTGAATCATTTGTCAATACTCATCTGCATCTCTGCAAGGTGTACACCTTGATGATGATGGACGAGGCCGCTCTCAAAGATTACCACGGTGCTGATATGGGTAAAGCCATGACCGCCATCGAGTTGGCAGCCAAAATTAAAGAGAAGTATGACGAAAAGTGGATCATCAAGAACGTGCGGCGTGCCGCCGCGCTGGCAGCGCGCTACGGCTGCACTCACATTCGTGCTTTTGCTGATGTGGATTCTAAAGGAAAACTTGAAGGACTTAAAGCACTCATAAGAGCCCGCGAAGAGTTCAAAGGGATCGTCGACATCCAGGTGGTGGCATTTGCCCAGGATGGTCTTGTACGCGAACCAGGGGCTGAAAAGTTGATGCGTGAAGCCATGAAACTTGGTGCTGACGTGGTTGGTGGTATCCCCTGGATCGAGTACACCGATGCAGACATCGCTGAACATGTGCGTATTTGCTTCCAACTGGCCAAAGAGTTTGATAAGCCCGTGTCGATGTTGGTGGATGATGCTGGTGATCCCGGCTTGCGTTCACTCGAAGTGATGGCACTCGAAACGATCAAAACCGGATGGCAGGGTCGTTCCCTGGCTCACCATGCCCGTGCCATGTCGATGTACCCCAAACCTTACCTGCAAAAATTGGCTGCTTTGCTAAAGAAAGCCCAGATGGGTGTCGTTAGTGACCCTCACACCGGTCCACTGCATGCCCGCGTTCGCGAATTACTGGAGGAGAACGTATTGGTATGCCTGGGACAGGATGACATCTCTGATGCGTATTATCCATACGGGCGCAACAACATGCTCGAAGTGGCATTTTTGAACTCCCACCTGCTGTGGTTCACTACCCGCGAAGATATG
Organism: uncultured Anaerolinea sp.; assembly: GCA_964606265.1. Taxonomy (GTDB): domain Bacteria; phylum Chloroflexota; class Anaerolineae; order Anaerolineales; family Anaerolineaceae; genus UBA6107. The sequence goes on from CAZSGL010000003.1 coordinate 35,328, forward strand.
GAAGTACTCTACGACATGGTGACCACGAATGCCGCGAAATGCATCGGGTTGAAAGACTTTAGTCTAAAAGTTGGTGCAGTTGCCAACTTGGTAATTCTTGATCAACCCAATGTACTTGAAGCGCTGCGCTTCCATGAGCGCCCAACCCACGTGATCAGCCACGGGAAACTTGTTGACCAGGTAAAAATGGATAAGATTTACAGCGACAATTTTTAGTCTTTTAGCAGGTAAATAAACCGCGGGGGTTGTTTTTCCGCGGTTTTTAGTTACATTTATCATAAGGATGTATGCCTTTCTTACCGGACAGCTCGCAGCACATTGACAACCGTCTAATTTTTCTCTATGATTAAAGGTACAGAATTTGAGAAAACTAAGTGTTTATTAAGGGGCTCTAGCTAATAGTGTAGATCTTGCGATTATTGCATTTGACTTCCGAACAGAAAAACCGGTCTGATTTGAAATTATGACCTACTGCAAACAATAAAGGAGGTGATCGCGAACAAAAATTAGTTTTATGGGCAACTCATTCATTCTAGAAAAGAGGAGAATATGTTCAAGAAGCTTTCAGTAGTAATTGCTCTGCTTA
>CAZSGL010000004.1:0-31136 GCA_964606265.1 uncultured Anaerolinea sp.
TATCAACAGCCCTGTCCACTGCGTTCTGGGTGGAACAACGAAGGCCATTGATAACGTGATCGCAAAATTCTTAGCTGATGGATTCCAGGCAGTGAAGATACCAGTTTCACATGCTTTTCATACAAAGATCGTTGCACCGGCAAGTGGTCCACTGCGCGAAGTGATTGCCCGGATGAATGTGAAAAAACCAAGCCTGCCAATCGTTGCCAATGTAACGGGTGAATTATATCCAACACAGCGGGAAGAAATCCTCGACATCCTCGCTAACCAGGTGGCTTCGCCTGTTCAGTTTGTAAAAAGTATGCAGACCCTTTATTCCCTGGGAGCCCGCATCTTTATTGAATCCGGTCCAAAACGGGTTATGAGCGCAATTGCTACTGATAATTTGAAAGATATGGATGATGTGACTATTATTCCCACCAATCATCCGCGAAAAGGTGGAAAATCCAGTTTTAATGAAGCTTTATGCGGCATCTATGCCGCTGGTATTCCTGCCAAGGGATCCAATCCAGTATCATCCGCCTCCATTGCCCAAATAATAGCGCCTGTCACTACAGAGACTGTTGCCAGGCAGCAAAATGATCAACCTTTCCATACGCAAGTAACTGGTTCAGTTGTTATAACAGGGGCGGGTCTTGGCTTACCCGGTCGCAATCACCATGTCTTCGATGACTCCAACATTGATCGCATTTTGGATGGAGACATGCGTATCGAGAACCTCACTGATGAAGCCCGCAGTCTCATGCTGGAGAAACATGTTACCCGTCTCGTAAAAAGCGACGCTGGAGCCGTGATGGAGGAGATCACCGATCTCGATCAGGTTCTCAAACTCGCCGGGCAGGGAGGTGAGTTTGATCTAGTTAAAGAATTTGGAGTTCCAGAAGAACGAGTTGAATCTCTCGATATATCATCACAACTAGCCATAGCAGCCGGAATCGAAGCAATGCGCGACGCAGGCATTCCCCTGGTTATGGCTCACCGCAAGACAACGAAAGGGACTTACTTGCCAGACAGGTGGAAACTCCCTGAATCTATGCAGGACGAGACTGGAGTGATCTTTGGATCTGCATTCCCCGGGCTGAACCGCATGGTTGAAGAGGCGGATAGATTCTATGAAGTGAAGATATTGGAACGTCAGTTGGAGGAGGTTCTATCAACAATTGACCTGGTAAATGCATTAAATCCAACAGGTCAAACGCATCTCCAAAATGACCTGGAAAGAAGGAAGATCGAGTTAGAAGCGCAGATTAAAACGATTGACTACCAATTTGACCGCCGATTTGTGTTCCGTATACTCTCTATGGGGCACTCGCAGTTTGCAGAATACATCGGGGCGCGTGGTCCAAACACACACGTCAATGCGGCTTGTGCAACGACCACTCATGCGATATCAATAGCCGAAGACTGGATTCGCGCCGGCCGGTGCCGCCGGGTGATTGTTATCTCAGGTGACGATGTAACCAATGACACCTTGATCTCCTGGATTGGCACAAGCCTGTTTGCCAGTGGGGCTGCAACCACCGAAGGTGACCTTCGATTGGCAGCAATTCCGTTTGACAAACGGCGTAATGGCATGATCATGGGAATGGGTGCTGCAGCCTTGGTAATTGAAAGCGAAGATGCGGCACGCGAACGTGGGGTGCGGGCGATAGGAGAGATCCTTTCAACGAACACAGCAAACAGCGCATTCCATGGCACCAGGCTGGATGTTCAGCATGTCAGCGACGTTATGGAGCGTTTGCTTTCTACAGCTGAGACCCGTTTCGGAATCCGCAGGCAGGATATTGCACACGAGATGATGTTCATGTCTCATGAAACCTACACACCTGCGCGGGGCGGAAGTGCCAGTGCTGAAATTCGAGCTCTTCGCCAGTGTTTCAAGGAATTCGCGAATCAGATCCTCATTGCCAATACAAAGGGCTTTACTGGTCACTCAATGGGCGTGGGGATTGAAGATGTTGTTGCCATTAAAGCACTTGAGACAGGTAAAGTTCCACCTATAGCCCACATTCAGGAAGGATTTGAACCTGATCCTGAGTTGGGTGATCTGAATCTTTCAAAGGGTGGCGTTTCCAATCCACAATATGCCTTACGCCTGGGAGCCGGATTTGGATCTCAGATTGCCATGACCCTTGTCCATCGTGTTCCGGGGATTGGGGAGAGGATCGACAGGCAAAAACACCAGGCGTGGCTGGCAGCTATTGCCGGTTATGAGCAAGCAGAACTCGAAGTTATCAATCGTACTCTCCGGGTGAAGTCTCAAGGGGTTCCAACACGTGAACCTGTGAAATCCACTTGGCAATATGGCCAAGTTCCTTCAATGTGGTCCAGCACAGAAGCACTTGTACTTACGCATACTCCAATTGTGATTCCGATCCAATTATCTGAAGGTACAGTTGAATTGGCACTGCCAGCTTTGTCCTCTGCAGAAAGAACAAACCAGTCAGGCTCTTCCTATGAATCGGTTGTAAATGCTGGAACAGAAGAAATAAAAACTCATGTTCTTTCTGTTGTCAGTGAAAAAACCGGTTACCCTGTTGAAATGCTGGATCTAGATCTTGACCTTGAAGCGGATCTTGGAATCGATACTGTAAAACAAGCTGAGTTGTTTGCAGCCATCCGTACTCACTATGGCATTCCCCGGCGCGAGGACCTGATTCTTGCTGACTATTCCACGTTGAATATGGTTATCGGATTTGTTCAAGATAATTTACCAGAAAGTAATGTTCAAGTTTCTTCAGTGATTGAAAATAAGAATGAAGAGACTAAGACTATTGAAGCGTCAAAGTTAGAGCATATTAATAGGGGCAATGACTCTCCTGAAAATGAAGGAATAAAAGAGTACATTCTTTCAGTTGTCAGTGAAAAAACGGGATATCCGATAGAGATGCTCGACCTTGATCTTGATTTGGAAGCTGATCTTGGGATTGATACCGTGAAGCAAGCCGAACTTTTCGCCACAGTCCGAACACATTATGGCATACCCAGGCGGGAAGACCTGATCCTGGCAGATTACAACACACTCGCAAAAGTTATTGGTTTTGTTCAGGAGGGTCTGGGAACAAATAAAACTAAGGAAATTCAACCTTCATTATCCGCAATCACGTCGACTGTAATTCCAACATCTCAGTTGGAGTTTACTGAAACCACGCCTCACTCAACATTTTCACGCCGGGTGCCCGTACCTGTACTTTTCCCGAAGGTCGAGTTATGTATTCCCACAAATATCGACCTCGAGAATGCCAATATCATGATTGTTACTGACAATGGAAATGTTGGTGCTGCACTGCTGAAGAAGTTAAGAGCTCGCCATTCATTGGTTACCCTGGTTAAATCAACTGATGCGGCTGAACGCATCGTTGAATTAACGCAAACCGGAAACCTGGTTGGTGTCTATTTTCTCCCGGCTTTGGATGCAGACCCAGACTGGGTGACTACCACAGGTAACGACTGGGCTGCTGCCCGGTCTGAGCGCGTAGATACCCTGTATCATATCGCACGCACTCTGCCGGAAACCGCATTCTTAATCTGTGCTACCAGGATGGGTGGATTGCACGGATTCATTAATCCGGAAAACCCCTTTGGTGGTTTGGTAAGCGGATTCACAAAATCACTCAAGCGGGAAAGGTGGGGGCAGTTTGCCAAGGTAGTCGATTTTGAGACGAAAGCGTCTGCATCGAAAATTGCAGAAATTCTAATCTCAGAAGCTTTACGCGACCCCGTTACTGTAGAAGTCGGATACGAGAATTACAGACGCTTTGGTGTGGGATTAAGTGTGTCACCCATTGGAGATTCCATTCATACCCCCCTCAAAGCAGGTGGCGTCTACGTGGTCAGCGGCGGTACCGGCGGCATCACAGGTTCTGTCATCACTAATCTGGCTAAAGCCACTCATGGGACTTTTTACTTGCTTGGCCGGACGATCCTGCCCGACCAGGAGGACACGGACATTCAACAGTTAAGGAATGATCGTGACGCCTTCAAATTGGAACTTCACAGGCGAATGGCTGCCTCCGGTGAAAGGGTTACTCCTGTTCAACTTGAACAAAAGCTCTCGACAATTGAACGCGCCGCCTCTACCCTGGAGGTAATGGCGTCGATTGAGGCGCTTGGTGGAAAAGCAATGTATTTGACTTGTGACGTTACAGATGCCACAGCAGTTGCAAAAGCCGTAAATGAGATCAATAAGAAAAATAAGCATGTGGATGTTTTCATCCACGCTGCAGGTCTGGAGATAAGCCGAAAGATTGAAAGTAAATCTTTGGAAGAATTTCAAAAAGTGATTTCTGTAAAGGCAGATGGATTTTGGAATTTGTTCAAGGCACTTGAAAGTAAAAAACTACTGCCCTCAAATGTTGTCTTTTTCTCATCTGTTGCCGGCAGGTTTGGTAACACCGGACAGACAGACTACAGCGCGGCGAACGATATGCTTTCCAAGTACAGTATGTGGCTCCCAATCCAATACCCTGGTATAAAAACCGTGTCCATTGATTGGGGTGCCTGGGCTGAAGTTGGTATGGCGAGCCGCGGGAATATCCCGATGTTAATGGAACGCGCAGGGATTGAAATGTTAAAGCCAACCGACGCTGCGCCAATGGTCCGAACAGAATTGGAAAACGGTTTAGGCGGAGAAGTGGTCATAGCTGGAGCCCTGGGTATCCTCGAGAAACGGTCTGATGATAATTGTGGACTCGATGTTAAGAATGCTGATGTTGCACTTCGAGTGGGAAACCCTATCCATAGCATGTTCAGCCACCTTGTGGGATTTGATGCCAACACAGGCATTCGCCTCCAAGCTGAAATCGATCCTGCAGAATCAACCTACCTCCTTGACCATGCCATAAATGGCGTCCCGGTACTTCCGGGAGTTATGGGAATAGAAGGATTCAGAGTCGCTTCAAAACACATCGCTTCAGTACTGGCTTCAGAGGACGGTGGGTTTGAAGTGGAAAGATTGGAAAATATTCAATTCCTGGCTCCCTTCAAATTCTACGACAACAAACCTAGGACGATTATCTGGAATGCGGTAGCTTATCGATTGAGTGAAGGCATCAAAGTTGAAGTAAAGCTGGAATCGGATATTACTCGTCTTGGTGGTGTGCTTGAACACACGCTACATTTCACAGGGAACGTTTTCCTCGCTTCCAAAATGCCAACTTCAGATGCAGTGGCAATTCCTCCAAAATGGACAAAGAAGGAGTCGGTAAAAGCTAAAGACATCTACAATATCTATTTTCACGGTCCATCTTTCCAGGTTTTACATTCTGCCCAGTTATCAGAAGGGAAAATACTTGGAGAGTTTAATAAGAATCTTGTGAGTATCTCTGCGGATGAACCTTCCCTGTTCACCACACCTCTTTTGATCGAGTTATGCTTCCAGACAGCGGGATTGTTTGAAGCAGGTGCCACAGGCACCCTTGCACTCCCTCATTCCATAGGCAAATTAAAGATCTTCAAACAACCATTGAACGGAGTCGCCATTTTTGCTGAGGTGAAATCCCGGGAAGTGAATGGTAAGTACTCCTTTGATGCCCGCGTTGTCGACGCTAAAGGGAACGTATTTCTGGAGTTGACGGATTATCAAACTTCCCCTATGCCGAACCCGGCAGAAAAGGATTTGGTTGAACCTTTGAAGATACTTGTACCTGTGTCAGTCAGGACTGAAAAGTAACGCCCATCATTTCTCCCCGGATACAAAAAAAGCCCGGGGAGAAATTTAATGTGATGTCCATTTTCTGGTCAATCCAAAATATCGATACTCGGATCGGTGAAATTTCTTTCGCCGATCCATTACCTTATCTGGGTGACCAGGAAAAAAAGATTTTCCAAAAGCTTAAAATTCCAAAGCGAAAGAGGGAGTGGTTGGGTGCACGCTTGTTGGCAAAGGATCTTATTCGTGCCGTGGATAAACGCTTAGGGGACAAAGAATTCCGTGAAATTGAAGTTCTAAATGAACCTAGTGGGGCTCCGGTTCTGGCGGTATCAGGGGACGAGGGGAATACTGGTAAAGTGTCTTTGAGCCATTCCAACGGGGTTGCACTATGTGCCTATTCATCGGATGACATCCAATTCGGCATAGACCTGGAATTGGTTGAATCGCGTGCAAAGGAATTTGTGGAAGATTTTTTCACGGCAGGTGAATTGGATCAGGTATCAAAGCTACCAACTGGTGCACAAAATCTTTTCATCACCGTTATATGGAGCGGAAAGGAATCTGTTTTGAAGGCATTGTCCTCGGGGCTGCGTGTAGATACAAGATCGGTTGAGGTCATGTTACCCGGATTCTCTATTTCACCCAACGTGTGGAATGAAATGGAGTTGAGGTCCAGTTTGATCCAGGATAACTCGCTGAGCCTATTTTGGCGCAGAGAAGGCGAATTTGTTGTTACAGCGTGTATCCCTCAGAACTATCTAAATGAACTTATCCGCGTTGAATTTTAGTTTATCTTTTTTTGGGGAAGGTAATCCGACAATTCAGGAGAAAAGCGTAAACCTTGAGATTCAAGGTTGCGGATTCTGTTGAGATATGCAGCTCCACGAAGCAATTGCATGGATATATCTACCACAGATCGGTTTTGCGCGGACTCAAGATAGGTTCCGCGCACCCAGTCATTGAATGCTCCCATTGCTGGACCGCACCATACCTGGTAATCCATTTCGCGACCTTTCTCGCCGATATTCGACCATCTGGAAGATAAACCCAGGTACCACCTGAATATTAGCGCCATCTTGTCTTTTGGATTCTTGTTTGCCCGCTCGATTTGTTTGGGATCGCGTTCTGTGAAGAATCGTACACATTCATCCCATATGGAGTTCAGATTATTTTTGAAGATCGTGGTTTCCAGTTTTTCCCTCTCGTCCGAAGGGATTTCCTCTATAGAATTGTAGCGCTGGTAAATTTCGTAGAGTTTTTGTCCCCGCATAGCAAACATGGTGCCGCGCTTGAGGACCTGAACTTTAACCCCCATCTCGAACATATCACTCGCAGGAGCCATAGCTACGTCTGTCATTTCCATTTGAGCTAGCAGGTTCCTGGTATATTCCGATGTTCCAGCTTCAATACATCCCTGATTGATTGAACCTGTCGTGATATAAGCTGCTCCCATCATGAAAGCTGCAAGTGCTGAGGATGGTGTGGCGATTCCGCCCGCAGCACCAACCCTGACGAGGGTTTCATACTGATACTTATTATGAATCTCATTGCGCAAGCGGATGATCGCAGGCAGCACCCCCACCAAAGGGCGGTTATCAGTATGTCCACCTGAATCCGCTTCCACGGTAATATCGTCGGCCATTGGCACAGCTTTTGCCAGTTTGGACTGCAACTCAGTGATTAACCCCTCGCTTGTAAGCTGGTTCAGAATTTCATCCGGAGCAGGTTGAAGGAACTTGGTTGCCACTTCTTTACGCGAAACCTTGGCGATGATGTGATTTCCGGTTGTGATGCTTCCATCAGAATTTTGAGTTAGTCTGGAGACCCTGTAACGCACCAGGTTTTTTGTGACATTGAGATAAGCTGAGGCTTCGATTATCTTTATGCCATTCTTTAAATACAATTCCGCAGTTTTTTCTTCAAGAGATGGTTCAAACGGACTGTTGATTAGATTAAAAGCATACGGCTTATCTGGAAGTGCTTCCTTGATAATATTGATTGCTTTCTCAACTCTAGAGGGAACGCATCCACCTGCGCCAAACGAACCCATAAATCCAGCATTACCAAGGCTGATTACGAATTCCTCTGAAGCTATGGCATTTGCCATTGAGCCGCCGTAAAGCGGGTATTTTAGATTGTAGGTTTTCAGGAACGCCGGGTCACCGAATGATTCAATCGGGAAGGGTTGAGAAAAACCGAGAACCTTCCACTGGCTTTCAATTGACGATAAGGTGAGCTGATCGGAAACGAAAAAATTACTGTCATTGCCTAAAAGCATGACAGGTTCCGAGAAATTTCGAAGCATCATGGAAAGCAACTCTAGTGTTAATGCTCGGGGTTCCGGACTGCCTTTCCAAAAAAAAGAGTTTTCCGTATTTATGTTTTTAATTGTAGTTGTATTTTGGTTCGATTGAGAAAGGTTGCTCATTTTTAATCACCATTAATGTCCTTTACAAGAGTAACCCCAAGGACACCATTTTGATACTAATATCTGTTTTTGTATGATCGTGGATTGACCAAATACTCTTTGATAGATAAATAGAATGAAATGCTAAAAAAAGGGAATGGTATTCAGAATTATTCCATATCCCCAACGCATATCAAATATTAATCACCCCCATTTGAAGCACAGTCTACTGATTAGCCATGAGATCGAAGATACTCTTTTGTAATTCACTTGATAGAAATGGCACATCCAAGTGACTGAAAATTTCCCACGATTCCAAGAGAGTTGTTGATTCCCCGGCTGATAATTGCTTTATTGGTCCAAGACTTTCCAATTCAATAAATCGATTGCCGCAATAGGATTCAGAGCTGCAATTCCCGTCAGGATAATTTGATTTTCCAGTAACCTGAAATGATTTTTTAAACAATCGACCATTTATCCAATAGGCCATCCACCCATGGGAGTTGAAATATCCGATTTTAAAGGGTGGAAGATCTGGAATGGCTTTGATCAAAATGACATCGTCACCCCATATTACTCTTTTGTCTGTCACCCTGGAATATGGCCAAAGCGAATAATTCCGGTTATGCAAGAAGCCATCTGAATCAGAATTGCCGGATGGTTGGGGCAGAATGGCAATTCCTCCCATATTTAGCATTGTCAATGCCCATGGCGCGATGGTTATTACCTCCTTGTTTAGGTTTGTGATCACATGGGTTAAAGTCAATTGAGGTTTGCCTTGAGCAAGTTCAATAGAGATTTGTTTTTTTATACCTTGCTTTAATTCAATTTCTAATTTCACACCACCAGGAATAATTGAAGTGACAAGGTTGTTATCTTCTGGTTCATAACTCTCGATAAGTGTTTCTGGCGACCTCCAAAGCCGGTGGCCACCATAAAACGAATATGGACCAGAGGGCGTCTCTACTTTTAAATCGGGCAATTCTGCTAGCAGGTTTGGTTCGTTTTGAAGCGAAAATCGTACGATCCTTGGACCAGAATTTGCTAAATAATCCAGTTGGACAAAACCATTTTCCAGGTGTGATGTTGGTAATCCATAGAAATCCATCTTCTATACTCCATTAAACCCTAATAATTGATGATGAAAAATATTTTGTTGAATAAGCAGGATCATGAATAAAACTTTGGCTTTCTTTTCCAACCTGAGTTTATTCTTCTCCATGTTTCATCCCAGGAACGTACACCGCTCAAGGCATCCGGCGTTTCCACATTACATGCGCCAACGCCCAACGCAAAGGTAAGACAATCCATAGGCGACACCCCATGGATTAACGCTGCAATAAAACCCGCGACAGTCACATCACCGGATCCAGTAGTACCTACAGCTTCAACCTCAAAGCAAGGTTCCCAGGTTTTAATGCCTGACCATTGTGGAAGATTAGTGAGGTCAATCCTTCCAAAGTCTATCCCCGGATAATACTCTGCAGTGCGTAAATATAAACCCTGGTCTCCCAATTTAAGGAGGACCATTTTTGTGCCCATATCGAGCAGTTCTCCGGTCACTCTATCCAGCAGGTTAGAAGAGAGATTTGCGGTTTCGGTTTCCTTCAGCATGAAGAGTATTTCGTCTAAACTGGGCACAAAAATATCAACAAACGGAAGAACCTTACTAAGTATGGCATGCCAATCTGCTTTTCCCGAGGGAGAGTTTGGGTCGGGGAAAGCCATATCTAGTGATGTTGTTAAACCGTGCTCTTTAACCTGTTTAAAAATCTCCATTAGTTGGCTACCATTGTTACTATACATATTTTTCATCAATGGAGGGTATCCAAAATGGAACAACTTCTCATCTTTTATGTTCGCAAACTCAATATCTTGCGCGCAGAAATCATCATTGGCCCCTGGATGATGCAGGAACCGCCTGTCGACCCCATCAGGGCTTATTACAATTGAGTATGATGTGGTCGATTGGGGGCTGGCAATAATCCCATCTGCTAATTCAGATCCTTGGTTTCCCAGGCATTCACACAATGTTTTACCCAGCTGGTCATCACCAACTTTGGCAATCAGCTTAGTGTTTATCCCTAGCCGATGTAATGCAAGCCCTGTATTTGAGACTGCTCCACCGGGAGAAAGAGTAGCTGGACCTGCCTGCAATAACCTTCCAGGTTGAAAGGTTCGATCGAACTGGTCGCTATTAATTGAGGACAAGTCCGGGATGATATCCAAACAAATATGACCTGCAACAATAGCGTCAGCCATATTAGTGACCCAGAAGGTGATTGATAATTACCATATCCAACTCTTCATAATCACGGTTAGCCCGAAGCGCTTCGATCTTATGAACATCCAAAGATCTGGCGAGGTCGACAAGTTGAATAAAGATTTCACGGCTGTTGCGTAAATGCTTGGTTGATGTCTCTTTTGATTGTGTTCGAAGGGCTTTTACATCCAAACCCACGAATTCTCCATTTTGTCCGTACCCATTTCTCTCGAGTACCCATACCTGGTTAAAAGCACGCCTCAGGTCTACAACGCCAAATGATTTGTCCTCGTCGAACTTCAATCCATTCTGGTCATTTAAGTGTACTGACCAGAGTTTCTTCTGATATAAGGCATATGCCATTTCATCTGAAGGATCCAACCCGGCAAGGATCGTATGAGCGGATTCGATTAAGGTTCCAACGCGACTAGGATCAATGGTGAATTGTGCCAGGCCAAGGAAATGTCCGGTAGTTGGAACATATGCCTGGTCCATGGGCTCGTTTGGTTTCATTTCTCCAAGGATGCGCATGTCCTTTCCATATTCAAGCATCGCGTTCAGCCATTCAACCAGGCGCCCAACAGCGGCAACAGGATCTTTGGCTTCCCTCATATAAGTGCCTTCACGCGCTGGCCATAACACAATATTCTTTGTTCCAATGATGTTGGCAATATCAATGGAACGCAATGAGCGTTCCAGCGCATATTTTCTCGCTTCAGGAGAATTGGAGGTTATCGCTCCGTCGATAGTTAATGGTTGTTCCCATAGGCGGGGGGCCACAAATTCAGCTTCCAGCCCACGGTCATCCAGTAACTGCCTTATCTTTTTTGCGTCTTTCTCTTGTTTTGACCACGGATCATCAGCATTTGTAACAACATCATCATCATGGAATTGAACACCCTCGAAACCAAGATTCTTATAAAAGTCCAGTTTTTCTATAAATGAGAATTCCTCACGAACAGCCGGACCAAATGGATCTGCTCCGGAATGGATATTCCAGGGTCCAAAAGAAAATCGATATTTAGTAGTCATAAGTTGCTCCTTTTGATAGTTTATTATCCGCTCAGACCGAAATCGGATTGAACAGGATCTTTGGTTGCTGGTGAGAGATCGAAAATTGGATTGATAACAACTGGACTGATGTTTTTTTCAACGATTGACTGGGTGTTTGCACATCCCAATTGAAGAAAAATCTGGTCAAATTGTGATTCCCAGTTTTTTGTAATCACTTCTTTTTCATCCGGTGTTAAGTTCCAAAGAGCTTCTTTGAACGATGCCAGGGCAAACATTTCGACCTTATGATAAAACTGTGAATCTGTCATATCGTCAGCGCGTTCGTGTGAATAATTCTGGTTTAACCAATTATGAATTTGGTATTGCAAGGTAACTGGTAAAAGTTTATACATACTGGTCATAAATGCGGATGCGAGATGTACTTCAAGTGTGCCGTTAAGTACCAATTGACCAAAATCCTCAACTGGCAGTGTGGAAGCACCATGCTGGACCACTCCTCCCAGTTTATAAGATTTTTGCCCAATTTCACTTAATTGTCGAATGGCGTCGAAGTCGATCGTTGGTCTGGCTATCGACCCATCCGGTAATACTATCCCCCCATGGGTGGTCCCTGTATGGATGCTAACCTTACTCAATCCGGGTTGCCCGGGGCAAGTGTGTGAAAACGCATGGTTAAACTGAGTGAGGTAGGAATGAAGTTCCTCAATGGTGGAAACATGACCGCCAACTTCTCCAATTTCCCCACCGATAGAAATGGTTATCCCCTGGGGTTGTAATTGCCTTGTAAAAGAAGCCAGATCAGCTGAAATCTGGGCGTTTACGGATTGTTGATCGTCTATTGACACTTTTGATAAATCCACCAGGGTGCTTGTATCGATATCGATGTTGTAAAACCCCGCCTGAATCGCTTGTTGGATGAGAGTCTTTATTGCTTTAATTTCATCCTGGAGTGGCAGCTTTGGGGATACCTGAAAATGGTCACCCTGCAGAAAAACAGATCCAGTGTATCCTTCAGCGATGGCAGCACCAAGAATACAAGTCGAGTATTCGCTGAGCGAAATTCCTGCCCAAACCAACTCCACCCGCGCGATTTCAAAAATCATCAACCAAGAATTGATCTTTTGGGCTGATCTGAAGGCGGCTCTGGCGGCGTCATAACTTAATGCCCGCAGGTTAATCGCCGGGGTGGTAAAGGTGGGGGGGAGGTTTCCATTGCTGCGGGCGACATATAAATCCTGCATCGAAGAGGGCGTGATTCCAAGTTGCAACGCGCAAGAACGGACGATGTGTTGTGCCCAGGCTGCCCTGACGCCGTTATCCAGTGACGCGATTCTTACCAATTCCCCGATGGATTCCCGCAATAGTTCTTTGTTTCTAACGGAGATCGATAACTCAGAAGGTTTGAGTCCATATTTTTCGACTTCGAAAAGATCAGGAATGATATTACCCTCCAGGTCAATTTCTATCCATTAATTGGTACATTCCCTTAATAGTTTAGAAAAACAACTAAGTTGTGATAATCATAATACAGAGGAGATTTCGAGTCAAACGAATTTCAATCTACAAGTTTTACAGGGAGTATTGAGAAATAAATTGTGAGCTTAAATGTGCTTTGCAAAACTTGCCTTACGAAAAAGGTTAGGTTTGAGAATTTAAAAATGCCGACAGACTTGTGTACTCGCCTGAATCAGAATTCAAACCCAATTTTTTCCGAATGTTTGCACGATGGAAATCGATAGTCTTTGGTGAGACTACGAGGATTCGGGCAATTTCTGCGGTTGTTTTTCCTTCCTTTATAAGCGTGGTGACCTGCATCTCTTTCGTGGTCAATTTATCCAGGATTGAAAATCTTTTTTTTGTTATCGGGTACACGATTTCTTCAATTAGTTTCTCCACCAGATTTACGTCGGCAGCGCCCGATTTCGTTTTTAAGTAGTTTAATGACGGCTTTACAAACTTTTCAATATTTTGTGAAATGGTTTCTTCCAATTGTTCTCGCTCCTGTTTGCGCTCCGTTAACAATTGTGAAATTGCCAGATTGCGTTTTTCCAGGGATTGATACTGCTCCATGATTTGATTAAGGTCCAGTTCCAATTGATATTGGTAACTGATATCACGAACATACTCCAGGATTCCGACGAGGTTTGACTCCATATCCAGTATGGGTATGGAAAAAAGTTGCTGCCATCCTTTGTCAACACCTGCGCTGGAATACCTTACTATTCCGATGTGAGGAGCTTTATCATTCAGGGTATTTAAAATCGGACAATTCTCGCAAGGTTCTTGCATGTTATGGTAAATATGGTGACACTTTTGACCAACATAATTCCCGGATATGGAATACCAGTACTTGATGGATGCGTTGATATACCGTAAGTTTAAATCGGTATCCAGGATACTAACCCCGTCCTGGATACAATCCAGGGTGGAAAGTAACAGACTGTTGCTCTGCAACAGATTTCCCGCGGGGTCAAAGTTTGCATCCACCCGGATGATCGGATCAAATACCCACTCAATTGAAGAAATTTGATTTGCTGCGATTAAGGGATTATGCGTTGAGGATGGTTCTAAAGAGCTGGGCACAGGGTTCAACTTTTTGGCCTCCTCTGATTACTTAAGGGAATGATTGCAATCATTATACTAGGTATTCCCTAGTATTTTATTGGTATTGCTCTTGGATTGATTCTTTTTTCAACAACCTTACAATGGATAGTAGATAAATGTATTAAGCCAATCCAGTTACGTTCGATTATGAAGGAGAGATAATGACAGACATTAACGCTTTGTTTACCCCGATTAAAATTGGATCAAAAACAGCTGTAAACCGATTCATGATCAATGCAATGGAATGTTGCGACTCCGACAAGGATGGCAATCCGACTGAACGAACGTACGAGAGATACACGAACTTGTTCAACGGTAACGCCGGGTTAATTGACCTGGAGGCTATCACGATTACTTATGAAAATCGTGGACGCGAATCGCAGCTCAGTATCCTGCCTAAAAACGAACCAGCTCTGACAAAATTTGTTTCCTCCTTACGAAAAGTCAATGACAAGACTCTCTTAATCTTCCAATTGACACATTCAGGCGAGTTAAGTCACCCGGATTTTTCAAAAAGAGTCTGCGTTAAGCCGCTGCCGGGGTTTGGTGGCGAACTTCTTACGGAAGCAGATATTGAGCGTATCATGGATGAATTCGTTCAGGCAGCCAAAATTGCCCATAGTGCAGGCGCTGACGGTATCGATCTTAAATTGTCCCATGGCTATCTGGGCTCCCAAATACTTAGACCTTACAATGATCGAAAATGGAAATACGGTGGAAGTTGGGCGAACAGAAGCCGGTTTGCGTTTGAACTGACTGAAAGAATTGTGCGCGAAATTAACGATCCAAAATTCATGATTGGGTCGAAAGTTTCTGTTTGGGAAGGCTTCCCGGGTGGTTGTGGGGCAGCAGGTCCAGACACGGCAGTAATGGATTTGACGGAATCAATTGATCTTGTAAAGGGTCTTGAGGCTCGTGGAGCTTGCTATATCCTTCAATCAGCGGGGAGTCCTTCCATCACTTTGGCCTTATCGCAGCCTGATCGGAAAATTCCGGATTATGCTTATTTACATCACTATTTCGCCAAGACCTTGAAAGACAACCTCAAGCCTGAAACAGTTGTGATTGGCTCAGCTTACTCCATCTTTAGAGATGGAAAGAACGCTCTCCAGGCAGTAAAACAGGAAGAAAACACCATTTTATATTGGGGAGACAAGAATATTCGCGATGGATATGTGGATATGATCGCTCTTGGAAGGCAATCCTTTGCGGATCCATTCACTCCTGCAAAACTTATGGCTGGTAAGTCGGACGAAGTCCATTGGTGTACAGCTGATGACCATTGTATTGAATTATTGATTCGGCAGAAAAACGTTGGTTGCTGCACCTACAATAAACCTTACACTGAAGCGTTGCAAAAGGTCAGGCAAGAAGAAGGTCTACTCAAAGCAAAGCGTACTTGATATTGTGTTGGTGGCAGGAACTTAGTGTAGACCAAAGAGATTTGGTCTACACTAGATTGTATACAAGGAGTCAGCATGCATAGTCATACCGTGTTTTTTTGGATGAACGACGGACTTACATTGGGGGCCATCTCGGACTTCGAAAAAGGGTTGGAGAGTCTAATAAAGATTCCACTGGTTAAAGATGGATACTTTGGTAAACCCGCGGACACCAACCGCAGCATAGTTGATCGTTCATATTCATATGGCCTAACGCTGCAATTTAAAAGCATTATTGAGCACGATCAATATCAAACCGATCCAACTCACCAGGATTTTGTAACCAATCACTCAGGAAAATGGACAAGGGTTCTGATTTATGACCTTGAAACCGTAGAAAACAAATAAAGTGCATTGTTTCGTGAGCATAATATTGGCCCGCGAGTTTAAGATAACTTAAATAATTCCAAAAAGTATTGACAATCATTTTCGATTTTGCTATTATTAGTTTGTTGACAAAACAAACTAATAATTCATAGTCTTCCATTCAATTCAGTACGGCTTCTCTGCCAATAAATATCTACAGAGGCGTTATTTTCGAATGGTAAAGCAAACTAGTTACCAAGCCGGAGACCAGACCATGTTGCGGAAGATAAACCTTTCCGCGATTATGAATTACATAAGGATTAATGCCCCAATTTCGCGAAGTACACTTGCCCGAAAAACCGGATTAAATAAAGCGACGATCACCAGTCTTGTTGCGGAATTAATCAATCGGAATTTGATTAAAGAAGTAGGGCTGAAAAACAACGCATTAGGTCGACCTTCAATGGACCTTACCCTCAATCCTGACGTGGGTTTCATTATCGGTGTCGAAATTGGCGTGGATTTTATCAACGTTGTTGGCACAGATTTTTCACCCAGGGAAATCTCTCATGTGAATGTAGCCACAACGCTTGAAATGTCTGCCGATGAAGTCCTTAAGGAAATGGTAACTCGTATCAATCAGGCGGTAGATGAATGCAAGCACAAGGTTGGCGGAAGTTTCCTGGGCTTGGCAATTGGAGTTCCTGGTCTCGTTGATTATGAGGTAGGAACTCTTCTTTTTGCCCCGAACTTAAAATGGCGAGACGTGGAGTTAAAGAAGTATCTTACTTCGGTATATTCTGTTCCGATAATTATTGATAACGAAGCAAATCTCGCTACATTTGGCGAATATTATTTTGGATCTGCATATCAGTATCCGGATGTCCTTTACCTCAGCGCGGGTATTGGTCTGGGGGGCGGGATTTTACACGATTCAGAGTTACTGCGGGGCGTGAATGGAATGGCAGGTGAATTAGGGCATATTACCATGTTGCCTGATGGCGAGCTATGTGGATGTGGAAATAAAGGTTGTTGGGAAACACTGGTTAGTCTGCGAGCGCTTTACCGGTATGTTCAAGAGCAATTTGCTACAGATAAAACCAGCGAATTATGGCAAAAAACCGGGGGCAACATTAACGAATTAACGGTGGAAATGATTGTTTCAGCAGCGGAACGGGGAGATAGGGTTGCCATCGTGGCTCTTACAAAGGTTGGAAGATATCTCGGAATTGGCATTGCATCGCTGATCAATTCTCTGAATCCAGCCATTGTTGTTTTCGGTGGGATAATGAGCAGCGCATGGAAATTTCTAGAACCGGTCGTTTTGTCGGAAATCAAAAACAGAACACTATCCTGGAATAGGGAAAACACTGAAATTGTATTGGCAAAACATGGCAGCGATGCTTGCGTGATGGGTGGCATCGCTGCAATTTACCAGGCTACCATTTCTCAACCTATCGCAGGTTAATAATTCTACGCGACAGTTATTTCGATATTAAAGGAGGTGGTTACATTAATTATCCGGTATGAATTGCAAGAAGCAACTCGAGAGGTTACTTTTCTATTCAAACAAGGAGATTGAAGAAATGAAAAAGTTGTTGTATGTAGTAATTTTGTTCGCGCTGGTATTGGCTGCCTGTGCACCTAAAGCCACCCCAGTAGCCACAGAAGCCCCAGTTGCTGCAACTGAAGCCCCCGTTGTAGCCACCGAAGCCCCTGTTACTGAACCTGCTGTCAAAGAACTCTCCATCCTCTGGGCAGAGTGGGATCCCGCTAACTACCTGCAGGAAATGGGCAATTTGTATGAAGCAGAGACTGGTATCAAAGTCAATGTTGTCCAGGAACCCTGGGGCTCATTCTATGACCTGATGGCTTCTCAGTGGGCAGCAAAGTCTGATACCTATGACATGGTCGTTGGCGACAGCCAGTGGACTGGTCAAGGTGCAACTCAGGGTCATTATGTTGACCTGACTGAGTTCATGAAATCCAATGCCATCGACACCAGTGTTACAGAAGCCACCATCAAGTTCTATGGTGAGTATCCTGTTGGCAGTGGAACATACTATGCATACCCAACCGAAGGTGATGCAGTTGGTTGGGCGTATCGCAAGGACCTCTTCGAAGATCCCACCGAAATGGCAGCTTTCAAAGCCAAATATGGTTATGATCTTGCTACCCCCAAGACCTGGGTTGAGCTTCGCGACATTGCCGAATTCTTCACCCGCCCCGATGCTCCCGATGGTAAACCCAAGTATGGTGTTGCTATCTACACCCAAAAAGACTACGACGGCATGATCATGGGTTATGAGAACGTTATGTTCTCTTATGGAGCTGACTGGTTTGATCCTGCAACTTTTGAGGTTGAGGGTGTTGTCAATTCCCCCGAAGCTGTAGAAGCTCTCAAATTCTACAGTGACCTGTATAAATTTGCCCCTCCAGGAACCTCCAACGCCTTCTTTGCTGAAACGAATGATGCCTTCATTTCCGGGCAGGCAGCGATGATCATGAACTACTTCGCCTTCTTCCCTGCCCTTGCCAACCCTGGTGTCAATCCTTTTGCTGATAAGACTGGTTTCTTTGCTGGACCTGCAGGCCCTGGTGGTGAAGCTTTTGTTGCCCTTGGTGGACAAGGTTTAAGTGTACTTTCCTACACCTCCCCGGAACGCCAACAGGCTTCCATGGACTTCATCAAATGGTTTGCCCAGGAAGATATTCAGAAAGAATGGGCAAAAGTCGGCGGATACACCTGCAATAAAGCCGTGCTTGCCTCTGATGAGTTCTTAAACAATACCCCTTACAATCAGGCATTCTCTGATTCAATGCAGATGGTCAAAGATTTCTGGAATATCCCCGTCTTCGGCCAAATGCTTGAACCCGTCAATCGCCTCCTGCACCCCTATATCGTAGAAGGTATCGGCGATCCTCAGGCGATCCTCGATCAGCTTGCTGCTGAACACCGCCAGATCCTCGTTGATAATGATGTTCTCAAGTAAGTAAATGTTTCGAAGTGGTGAGGAGGTTAACCTCCTCACCACACTTTTCATCGGGGGATGGAAAGCAAATCTTTGTTGAGGTAAATATGGCAAATCAAACCACGGCAATGAAAAGTAGAAAATGGCGCATGAGTGACAAGGCTTTGGTCAACTTTTTTATTTGGCCAACATTAATCCTGCTCATTCTCATGAATATCTTTCCCCTTTTCTACAGCATTTTCTTAAGCTTTAATCAATATTCAGTTATTGGCAATAAACTGCCCGTTTGGGTATCGATACAAAACTTTAAGGACTTGCTCACTAATGAACAGGTCTGGACTTACTTTACAATCACCGGAAGATATGCAATCGCTTCCGTTATATTACAGACAGTATTTGGGTTTGGATTGGCAATGTTGATCCGCGAAAAATTTAAAGGTAGCGGCATCATTACAACACTTATTCTCATCCCCATGATGCTTTCACCTGTTGTGGTTGGCTTGTTCTGGAAATTAATGTTCAACCCGGGTTACGGCATCTTTAATTACCTGGTCTCGTGGACGGGTTTACTATTAATTACAGACTGGCTGGGCAAGAGTGACCTTGCCTTATGGGCAATTGTTATCGTTGATGTCTGGATGTGGACGCCATTCGTCATGCTCCTGGTTCTCTCAGGATTGAGTGCAATTCCGGAATACTTATATGAAGCAGCTGTTATAGACCGCGCCAGCTCATGGTTCCAGTTCTGGAAGATTACCCTTCCTCAGGTAGCTCCACTAGTTTTAATAGCAGTATTGTTCCGGTCCATTGAAGCATTTAAGAGTTTTGACCTGGCAATGGGTTTGACTGGTGGTGGTCCAGGGGCAGCGACTCGGCTTATCTCCATTGATATTTACACCCGTGCCTTTGTTGGACAATTTAAGACTGGCCAGGCAAGCGCACTGGCAGTTATCGTTCTGGTCGTAATAATTGCGATCAGCAACCTCTATATCACTGCCTTGAATAAAGCGAAAGAGGGCTAAGATGGAAACCTCAAAGAAAATCCGACGTGAGATCAATTATCCAACTCGGGTGGATAAAGTTACATTTAAATCCAGATTGACCAGAAATATCAAGGCAATTATCACGGTTATTGTTGCGATTGTCGTCCTGATCCCGGTCTTTTGGATGGGCGCAACCTCTCTAAAAACCCGTGCGGATGCTGTAGCAGCCCCCCCTAAAGTTTTTTTCCAGCCGAGCATGGAAGGGTTCATTGGTCTTTTCACTCAGCGTCGCCAGGTGACGGTTGCCCAGGGTCTGGAAGAAATTAAAAAAGATCCTAACAATAAGTGGTATGACAGGGTTATGCTGGAACGAGGTCAGCAAATTGTTGGAAAAAGTGAATATGTTGGTTACCTTAAAAACTCAGCTATTACAGCGGGAATTTCAACTGTTCTATCGGTCATGTTCGGGTTGTTTGCTGCTTACGCATTCAGCCGCTTCCGGATTGCCGGTAAGGGTGACCTGCTTTTCTTCATTCTGAGTACCCGTATGCTTCCACCAGTGGTTGTTACCATCCCTATTTTCTTGCTCTACCGCCAATTGGGGCTTTACGATACAACCTTTGGACTGATCATACTTTACACCGTGTTCAATCTCTCCTTTAGTGTCTGGTTACTTCAGGGCTTTATTGATGAAATCCCACGAGAATATGAAGAAGCTGCTCTGGTAGATGGCTACAGTCGTTTGCAGGCATTCTTTAAAATCGTACTTCCACAAACCATCACTGGCCTGGCTGCCACTACAGTCTTTTGTTTGATCTTTGCCTGGAATGAATATGCTTTTGCAGTTATGTTAACTGCTCAAAAAGCCCGAACGGCACCTCCGAGTATACCTTCTGTCTTGGGGACTGGTGGAATTGAATGGGCGCAGATTGCAGCAGGAGCAATGGGCTTCCTCATCCCGGTGGCGATTGTCACCTTTGCCCTCCGTAATTACTTACTCCGCGGCGTCACTTTTGGCGCCATCCGCCGGTAAAAGAGAAGAGAATCCATTATGGCGACGATTGAATTAAAAGACGTAGCAAAAAAGTTCGGAGAAAAATTCGCTGTAAAGCCAATGAATATGACCATCCATGATGGAGAATTCGTTGTGCTTCTTGGACCTTCTGGTTGCGGTAAAACCACAACATTGAGAATGATCTCTGGTCTGGAAACAGTGAGTAGCGGCAATATCTTCCTCAATGGACGTGATGTAACCTGGGCCCATCCCAGTGATCGCGACATTGCCTATGTATTCCAATTTTATGCCTTGTATCCTCACATGACAGTAAAAGAGAATATCTCCTTTACTTTAAGAGCTCAATCTGTCAAGAAAGAGGAAATCGAGAAAAAAGTAAAAGATGTGGCTGCACTTTTGAAAATTAAACATCTTTTAAAGCGCAGACCTGGTGCCTTGAGCGGAGGAGATCAGCAGCGCGTTGCCCTGGCTCGGGCACTTGTCAGAAAACCAGCCGCATTCCTGATGGATGAACCCCTGGGTGCGCTGGATGCTGATTTTCGCGAGACCATGCGTGCTGAAATTAAAGCGCTTCACATTGCTCAAAAAGCCACGACAGTGTATGTAACCCATGATCAGATTGAAGCCATGGCAATGGGAGACCGCATCGTAGTGATGTCGAATGCAGCAATCCAGCAAATTGGCACACCGGCGGAGGTCTACCATAATCCAGCCAACCTGTTTGTTGCCAATTTCATTGGAAGTCCTGGTATGAACCTGGTTAAAGGCCATTTCCACGATGGAAAAATCCAATTACCTGGTGGCAGCGAATATGAACCTGATGAATCTCGAAAGAAAGCGATACTATCCCAGGTCGGTAACGACAAAGAGTTGATCCTTGGTTTCCGCCCTGAAGCCGTAATAGTTGTCGAGGAGAAAAGTATTGCAGCCGAAGTATTCTTGACCGAGATGAATGGCAGCAATGTACTGCTTGACTTGCACTTAGGTGAAAAAGATATCGTAAGAGCTCGTATAAACCGGGGCGGGAAGCACCAGATTGGTTCCAAAATCTATTTTGACCTAGACCCGCAAATGGTGAGATTCTTCAATCCAGCCACTGAAGCGGCTTTGGTGATGGAGTAAACCGATGAGTGAACTGATCCTCCAAAATGTAACAAAAACCTTTGGCAACATAACCGCGTTAAATGATGTTTCATTTACCGTCAATGACAATGAATTTTTTGTCCTGCTGGGACCCACTGGCGCAGGTAAATCGACGACTTTACGCGTAGTTTGTGGACTGGAAAAACCTGATAGTGGTCATGTTTTGTTGGATGGGCAGGTGTGTGATGATGTATCCCCATCTGATCGTGATGTAGCTATTGTGTTCCAACAGTATTCACTTTATCCAACCATGACCGTTTATGAAAATATGGCTTTTCCATTAAAAGCTCCTGGTAGAAAATTACCCAAAACTGAAATCAAGGAAAAAATCGAAGCTGCAGCTGAAAAACTGCGCATTACGCATTTGCTGGATCGCAAAACTGCTCAGCTTTCAGGTGGAGAGATGCAGCGCGTTTCCATTGGTCGCGCAATTGTTCGCCGTCCAAGAGTATTCCTCATGGACGAACCTCTCTCGAACCTGGATGCGAAATTGCGTGAAGCGCTCAGGGCAGAACTTAAACACCTGCAAAAAGAGGAAGGTGTAACCACCTTATATGTAACGCACGACCAGATCGAAGCCCTCACGATGGCAGATCGAATTGGCGTTTTGAATCATGGAAACCTCGTTCAGGTAGGAACACCAGAAGATATCTATGACAGGCCGGCAAATACCTATGTTGCCAAACTTGTTGGTTCCCCCCGCATAAACTTACTTCCGGGAAAGTTGGAAAACGGCAAGTTATCTCTAATTGATCTTGGTATAGAGATTGATGTTGATGAAAGAATTACCAGCGACCATGTGGATATTGGCATTCGCCCCGAAAATGTGCTCATCACTTCTTCCGGCAAATACAAGGGAGAGGTCCTCCTCACAGAGCCGCTGGGAGCTGAAACAGTCATTCATATCAAAAGCGGTAAAGCAGAGATTGTGAGTATGGTGGCTGGATTGGTCCAATATAAACACGGTGATTTGGTTCGGTTTGATATTGATAAAACCCACTTACATTTTTTCAATGAGCAGGGCGACAGATTCTAAAAAAGTTTTTCAAAACATTCAGAAACAGGAGACTAAGATGAAATATGGCGTGAACACCTGGATTTGGACAGCACCTTTAACAATTGCAGAACTGGAAGACCTGGCACCAAAAATTGCACAAATGGGTTGCGACCACATTGAAATTCCGATGGACGACCCAAAAACACTTGATTTTAAAAAACTGGGCGAAATTGTTACCAAAGCTGGAATAAAAAGCATCAGTTTTTGTGCCGCTATGAGTCCCGACCGGGATCTAATTGATGCAGACCCAAATGTACGTAAAAATGGCGTTGAGTATTTGAAAGACAGTATCGATGGTTTAGCTATGGTGGGTGGAAAGCATCTTGTTGGTCCTTTTTATTCTGCGGTTGGGCGTACCTGGCAGCAAACGGCTGAAGAACGCGAACATGATTTGAAGATTCTTGTCGAAATCCTCCGCGACCTGGCGGAATATGCCAGTAAAAAAGGAATTCTCCTTGGTTTGGAACCCATCAATCGGTTTGAGACCAGTTTTATTACCACCGCTGATCAGGCAATTGAACTGGTTGACCGGGTCAATCACCCCGCGTGCAAAATTATGCTGGATACCTTCCATATGAACATTGAAGAAGATTCCATGGGCGATGCCATTCGTAAAGTGGGATCAAGACTAATCCAGGTGCACAGCAACGAAAATAATCGCGGAACTCCAGGCGCCGGACATGTTCCCTGGGTTGAAGTTGCCCAGGCATTAAAAGATATTAAATTTGATGGCATATTTGTCATTGAATCCTTCACAAACAAAGTAAAAAGCATCGCTAAAGCTGCAGCCATTTGGCGACCTTTAGCTAGATCGCAGGATGCGCTTGCAGCAGATGGAATCGTTTTCCTCAAGAAATTGATGAGTTAATTTATAAACCCACACCATACTGGAGGAAGAATGACAAAAAAACTAAATGTTGCAATCGTAGGTTTAGGATTTGGTGCTGAATTTATCCCCATCTATCAGCGGCATCCTAATGCCAATATGTACGCCATTTGCCAACGCAATGAAGACAAATTGAATCAAATTGGCGACGCATTTGGAATTAGCGCTCGATATTCCAGCTTCGAAAAACTGATTGAAGATCCGACCGTGGATATCGTGCACATCAACTCCCCGATTCATGAACATGCCCGCATGAGCGTTGCCGCTTTGAAAGCCGGAAAACATGTGGCGTGTACTGTTCCTATGGCAACATCCGTGGATGAATGCTGGCAAATAATCGAAGCTCAAAAAGCTTCTGGTAAGAAATACATGATGATGGAAACGGTTATCTATTCACGCGAATACCTTTTTGTGAAAGAACTCCGTGATTCCGGAAAATTGGGGAAGATCCAGTTCTTACGCGCCTCTCACCAGCAGAATATGTATGGTTGGCCAGGATATTGGGAAGGACTTCCACCCATGCATTACGCAACGCATTGTGTAAGCCCTTGTCTTGCAATGGGTGGAGCAATGGCTGAGTATGTCTCCTGTTTTGGCTCCGGTAAAATTGCCGACCAGTTGATCCCAAAATACGGGTCGCCATTTGCGGTGGAAACAGCTCACATAAAACTCAAAGACTCTGATCTCTCGGCAGAAGTAACCCGCTCATTATTTGATGTGGCAAGGCAGTACATTGAGAGCTTTGATGTTTACGGCAGTGAATTGAGCTTTGAATGGCAACTGACATCCAATGAAGAACCAGTTCTTCATTTGGGTGGCGAAGAAGCTAAACATTCTCCCATCAAAGACTTCGCCTACTACCTGCCCAAAGAGATCCAGGAATTTACCACCAAGTGTGTCTACGATATGGCCGAAAACAAGCACCTGTCCTTTATCCAGGGATCAGGTCATGGCGGTTCACACCCCCACTTGGCTCATGAGTTCCTGATGGCTGTAATGGAAGACCGGGATCCATTCCCCAATGTATTTGAATCCGCAAACTGGACGTCCGTTGGAATTTTGGCACATGAGTCAGCCATGCAAGGTGGAAAACTGATTCAATTGCCTGACTATAAATAACCTACTCGAAAGGATAAATGAAATGAGCAGACCGATCACTCTCTTTACCGGCCAGTGGGCCGACCTGACTTTGGAAGATGTCGCCAAGAAGGCAAGCGCCTGGGGTTTTGATGGTTTGGAATTAGCTTGTTGGGGCGACCACTTCGAAGTAGATAAAGCATTAGCCAACGACAGCTATATCAAAAGCCGCTGGGACATTCTCAATAAATACAACTTAAAGTGTTATGCAATAAGTACTCACCTGGTTGGTCAATGTGTCGCAGATGATCCCATCGATGAACGCCATCGTGCGGTTCTTTCCGATCGCCTTTGGGGAGATGGTTCCCCCGACGGTGTGCGGTCTCGTGCCCAGCAGGAAATGAAAGATACTGTTTTAGCAGCAAAGAAAATGGGCGTTAAGGTTGTCAATGGCTTCACGGGCAGCCCTGTATGGAAAAACCTGTATTTCTTCCCGCCGACAAATCAGGCGATGATTGATCGGGGTTATAAATTCTTTGCTGACATGTGGCTGCCGATCCTGGATGTTTTCAAGGCCAATGATATCAAATTCGCATTGGAAGTACACCCCACTGAAATTGCGTATGATCTGGTTACAACACAGCGATCCCTCGATGCGGTTAAGGATCATCCTGCATTTGGATTCAACTTTGATCCTTCCCATTTTATTCACCAATTTATTGACCCGGTGGAATTCATTAATGAATTTGGTTCCCGCATTTTCCACGTTCATGTCAAGGATTCCCGCCTTCAACTAAATGGCAGAAACAGTATTCTTGGAAGTCACCTCGATTTCGGTGATCCTCTGCGTGGTTGGGACTTTGTTTCTCCCGGGCATGGGGATGTCAAATGGGATCGTTTGATCCGTGCCCTGAACCGATTTGGTTACGCCGGCCCGCTTTCCATCGAATGGGAAGATAGTGGTATGAACCGCGAATGGGGCGCTCCTGAGGCGTTGAAGATGATCAAGTCACAGGATTTTGCAGCCTCCAATGTTGCTTTTGATGCAGCTTTTGCCGCAAAGAAGTAATCCTTATATCTCCAGGAGGACAAAATGGCAGAAAAAGAAACCGGTTTTACAACAATGGCAGGTCCTAAAGGGACAGAAAACATCCCGGAAATTGGTGTAGGCATGTTGGGATATGCATTTATGGGAAAAGCCCACACAAATGCATATAAAACCCTATCCTATATGATGTACCCACCGCCAGCGATACCTAACCTGGTTGCGATTGCAGGAAGCACCGAAGAGGGTGTAAAAGAAGCCGCCAAGCGTTATGGGTATGCCAATTACTACACTGATTGGCACAGACTGATAGACAACGAAAAAATCCAGTTATTTGACAATTGCGGCCCAAATGCGATGCATGCTGAACCAACCATTGCAGCTGTAAAAGCGGGGAAACATGTGATCTGTGAAAAACCCCTTGCTCGTACGTCTGAAGAAGCAAAATCGATGGCGGACGCTGCAGAAAAAGCACAAGTCAAGAACATGGTCGCCTTTAATTATCGCTGGGTTCCTGCCATTCGCTTTATGAAGGACCTTATTGACAGCGGCAAACTTGGCAGAATCTATCACTACAGAGCGTCGTATCTGCAGGAATGGATCATGCCCCATTACGGAACACCTGCAATTTGGCGTCTTGATAAGGCTAAAGCCGGTTCTGGAGCTTTGGGTGATCTTGGTGCTCACATTATTGACCTTGCTCATTTCCTGGTCGGGGATATTGCTGGCGTATCAGCCATGACCAAAACCTTCATCGACCGCCGTGATGGTCCGGAAGGTCCTGGAACTTTCAAAGTGGAAGTTGATGACGCGTTTGTTTCCTGTGTAGAATTTGCCAATGGAGCGATTGGCACATTGGAAGCTTCCAGGTTTGCTGGAGGTCACAAAAACGCTGAGGTTTTAGAGATAAATGGTGAAAAAGGCTCCCTGCGGTTCAACCTGGAAAGGTTTAACGAACTGGACGCACTCTTCATTGGCGATCAGCCCAAGGGAACCGAAGGTTTCCGAAATATTAGTGTGACCGAAGGTTATCATCCATTCTATAGCAACTGGTGGCCTCACGGGCATATTATCGGATGGGAACATACTTTTATCCATGAAATTACCCACCTAATCGATTGCATTGTAAACAATAAGGATGTTGCTCCATACGGTGCTACGTTCAAAGATGGATACAAAGCCTCTGTAGTTTGTGATGCTATCTTGAAATCTGCTGAAACCAAAAAGCAAATTGATGTGAAATACTAAAGTAAATGCGAGGCGGAGAAATCCTCCGCCTCGCAAACCTGTTGGAGATAAAATGATCAATAAAAAAGTTCGCCCACCTTATGTTTTACCGATTGTATCGATATTGATTACAGTACTTGGTTACTTATACGGTAAGTTTATCCTGATTAATATCCCGGAACAAACCCGCATCGACAATGTCATAGTGATTGCAGTTCCTTTCATTTGTTATTTCGTTGCGATAATCCTGGTGTACATTTTTATGATTAATGTGATTTCGCAAATTCTTAACCATAAGATCTCACCAAAGATTTATAAACCCCTTAATCTCATTTTTATCGCCGGCATCATTGGGGGAATTATCTTAATGCTTCAACCATTTACGATTGTACTTTTTAGGATAAGTTTTATGGTTGTCCTGGTTTCACTCCTTTTGTTTATGATTTGGAGCCATGTTACTCCAGCGGCAATTCCAGAAGATGCAGAAGAATAATTCTTGTTCAGGCGACTGAAATTTCGATATCTGAAAAAAATAACAACCAAGGAGATTTAATAATGACGAATAAGTATGAACCAAAACCTGAACATAAATTTGTCTTTGGTCTGTGGACGTTGGGTAGTGTTGGTCGTGATCCATTTGG
The DNA here is from genome assembly GCA_964606265.1 of uncultured Anaerolinea sp. Lineage (GTDB taxonomy): Bacteria > Chloroflexota > Anaerolineae > Anaerolineales > Anaerolineaceae > UBA6107. The sequence continues at coordinate 27,736 of CAZSGL010000004.1, forward strand.
TGAACCCGTGCGGGAACGAAAGAGTCCGATGGATGTTGCCAGGATGATCGCGGAAATTGGAGCTTATGGAGTAAACCTTCACGATAACGATCTGATTCCCATTGACGCCACACCTTCTCAACGGGATCAAATAAAAAGTGAATTCCACAAAGTATTGAAGGACACCGGGCTCGTTGTCCCGATGGCAACTACCAATTTATTCACTGATCCTGTATTTAAAGATGGTGCTTTTACGTCCAATGATCCACGGGTTCGTGCTTATGCCCGCCAAAAAACCCTTGATGCCATTGACCTCGGGGCAGAATTTGGTGCCGGGGTATACGTTTTCTGGGGTGGGCGAGAAGGCGTTGAGACCGATGCCGCCAAAAGCCCGGTGGATGCAATCAAGCGTAATCGCGAAGCCATGAATTATTTCTGCGAGTATATTCTTGATAAGAAATACAAAATGAAGATTGCCCTGGAGCCAAAACCAAATGAACCGCGCGGCGATATGTACAATGCCACGATCGGGCACATGCTCGCATTTATTGCGACACTTGACCACCCCGAAATGGTGGGTGTGAACCCTGAAACTGCCCATGAACATATGGCAGGTTTAAACTTCCTCCATGGTGTTGCCCAGGCATGGGAAGTTGGAAAACTATTTCATATTGATTTGAATGATCAACGCTTTGGCCGCTATGACCAGGATTTCCGGTTTGGAATGGTCGATGTTAAGAGCGCCTTCTTCCTTGTCAAATTCCTTGAAGATGTCAAATATGATGGAGCGCGGCATTTTGATGCCCATGCCTTCAGAACTGAAGATTACGAAGGCGTAAAAGCTTTTGGCAGGGGCTGTATGCAGACTTATCTTATCCTTAAAGAAAAAGCAGAACAATGGAATAAAGACAAAGAAATCCAGGCAATAATTGCTGACCTCAATTCTGACCAACAAGGTGCTGCCGCTTTACTGGGCGCGTATAGCAAAGAAAATCTCACAATACTTCGGGCGGCTAAGTTTGATCGGGTAGAAATCGCCAGGCGCGGATTAAATTATGAGCGATTAGATCAATTAACAATGGATGTTCTTCTTGGCGTGCGTTAGTAAACCGGGTCTGCAATGAAAATGTTTATTGGTCTCGATATCGGAACCAGTGGAGTAAAAGCCCTGCTCATTAATGAGCAGGGCAATATTCACGCAAGTGCAATGGTTGAGTACCCAATATATACCCCATATCCTTTATGGAGTGAACAGGAACCGGAAGACTGGTGGAAAGCATCCATCGAAGTCTTGCGCCAATTAGTCCATGAAGCTGGAAGTGTGTCCCAACAGATTTGTGCCATCGGACTAACGGGTCAGATGCATGGGGCAGTATTTCTAAATAATCAACAAAGGGTTATAAGGCGAGCAATACTGTGGAATGATCAGCGAACTTCAAAAGAGTGCGAACAGATCACAAACGCTATTGGTCGGGAGAAGCTGATTAGTATCGCAGGAAACCCGGCTTTAACTGGTTTCCAGGCTCCAAAGATTCTGTGGCTTCGCAATAATGAACCAGAAGCTTATGCACAGCTCGACAGAGTTTTGCTCCCTAAGGATTTCATCCGGCTCAATCTGACCGGGGAATATGCAACCGATTGCTCAGACGCGGCAGGAACTCTCCTTCTGGATTTAAAAAAGAGGGACTGGAGCTCTGAGATTCTGGATCGCTTGGAGATCCCTGTTTCATGGCTTCCCAAGGTCTACGAAGGCTCGCAAGTGACAGGCAACCTTTTACCAGCAATTGCAGAATTAACCGGTATTCCTGCCGGCATTCCGGTGATTGCCGGTGGTGGGGATAATGCGGCTGCGGCAGTTGGCACTGGAATCGTTAGGCAAGGATTGGTGAGCAGTAGCATCGGCACAAGTGGTGTAATTTTTGCGCATAGCGATATGCTTACTTTTGATCCCCAGGGAAGATTGCATACATTTTGCCACGCTGTCCCAGCTAAAAATCACCTCATGGCAGTCACTTTATCAGCGGGCAATTCATTCAAATGGTTAAGAGAAACGTTTACTTCTCTTGGTAACCATTTGGACTACAAGGAAATGACTGAGTTGGCATCTAAAGTTGATCCTGGAAGTGAGGGTTTGGTTTTCCTCCCGTTTTTAAACGGGGAAAGAACTCCTCATCTGGATCCTTTTGCATCTGGCGCATTTGTGGGTTTAACCAGTCGGCATACAGCAGCACACATGTTTCGCGCAGTGATGGAAGGCGTCGTTTTTTCTCTACTGGATGGATTGGAAATAATGCGTGCCATGGGGGTTCCAATAAAACAGGTGAGGGCAATTGGCGGTGGCGGAAAAAGCGAATTATGGTGCCAGATGCAGGCGGATATTTTTGGATGTGAAGTGGTCACACTCGAAATTGAAGAGGGTCCTGCCTATGGAGCTGCCCTGCTTGCGGTAGCCGCAGACCAGGATGCCGATGGTGTGTCGCGAATTTCAGAGAATTGTGTACGAATAAAAACTACGAGAAACCCAAATGACAAGGATTTAAGGCGTTATCAGGAATATTACTCTGTCTATCAAGATTTATACTCACATTTAAAAAATGATATGCACAGACTCACAAGTCTTGCGTCGTCAAAGCTAAGATTCAACATTTGAGTGCCTTGGATTGGACTTTTGTACCAAGGAAAAAAAACAATTTATTGAATTCGGGATCATTTTCTTCTCCTAAAGGAAAACCCGTTTGATTCACAAACCTGCAGATGTTTGCAGGTTTGTGATTTAATCTTTCTTAATACAATGGGAATTTATGTATACGATACTCCACCTGTGCGATCAATATGTTTACCAAGTCGATTAAATCCATTGGATAGTACGATATTCGCAATTCCTTGCACTTAAATGTCTCGGACTTTTAAGAAAATGGAAGCGGCAAAATTGATTGAGTGTGTCAAAACTGCATGATTTTTATCCACCTAATATATAATCATCAATAAATGAAAAACAATCCTAAAACCATCCGATGGGTGAAATATACAGGTGGCGTGATCCTTTTGGGGATCATCTATCATCTTGCTGCCAGGCTCGGCTTACTGATGGCCAACGTCCAGCCGAATACTTCGCCGGTCTGGCCGCCAACCGGGATCGCAATTGCGGCATTGTTGCTCTTTGGAAAAAAATATTGGCCCGGTGTCACCTTGGGTGTGATTTTTGGTTACCTGTTCAACAATAATGCCCTCAATGTCTCCATCGGTTTGGCAATTGGCAACACGCTCGAAGCCGTTGTCGCTGTTTATCTTCTGCGTAAGTTCATGGACTTTCACAATTCTCTGGATCGCATCCAGGATGTGATTGGATTGGGAGTTTTCGCCGCCCTCGCCACCACCATCTCCGCCACGATTGGCGTCATTACATTATTGATCGTTGGCAG
>CAZSGL010000005.1:0-11911 GCA_964606265.1 uncultured Anaerolinea sp.
CTTTGTTCGAATTCCCTTGCCCACAGGGTACTTCGTGAGGGGCACTTTTTATTTATAATGTCTGCATAATATTCTTCGACTCCCATTGCACCTAAATGTGTGCTTCGCGAGGGCACAAAGAATCAACCTTAAGTGGAAATTTGTTTATTGTGTTTTTTATGTGGTAAATGGATAACAACACAACAATTGTCCGCACTTTTTCAAAGATTTTTAGATGTCGTAGTTCCTGTAAATTATTCCTGGATTTTTATCAATTAAAAAATCAAAGGGGGGAGACTTTTCTCTCCCCCCTGACTTAAGTTGTGTGAGATTAGCTGCATTGCCGAATATCGGCCTATTTTCAAGGAACAAAATCAATAATTATCGTTTGTGATGCGGATTCGATGATCTCATTTGCCTTCTCGCAGGTAACTTGGATGACGCCCATATCTACTAATCCCTGGCAAGGACCTGTCCAGTGACCTGTGAGAGTATGTGTTCCCGTCATACCGTCTGGAAAGTTGTATACCCAAAACCACAAAAGTTCATCGGGACTCCCACTGAAAGTAGAACGCTCGATGAAATCTTCTCTAACAGGGGTTCCATCCACATCCAGCGAAAATTTGAATAACCCAACACCAGGTATATTGGTCGGATTCCACCAACCATGCGCAATGTAGAAGGGCTGACCAGCCGGGAATGTTGTATTTTCTCCGAAAAGTGATAACCGGTCACCCAGTCTGATACTCTCGGCTGCGGTAACCGCGCGGGTAGTCATGCTAAGAAGGGCCACAATCAAGAGAACAGCTATGAACAACGAATACTTTTTCATGGTGTTACTCCTTTCTTTGGCAGAAAATGCAGTAAATAATTTTTAAGGGATATTACTGAATGTGTGGTAAAGCGGTATGATGCCAGCTTCTGTCTCACACAACAGTCGCTCTGCCTCAATATACAACGCCTGGCGGGTCGCTGGATCCTGGCTCGATTCAGCGCGATTGATCAAAGCGTCAAAATCAGTATTAGAGAAATGACCGTAATTATATTCAGCACCAGTAAGGAAAATTGTGCGAATGAAATCAGGATCATTCCCGGGGTCAGGCAACCACCCGTTCCAGAACAATTCCGGAGGGTTAGATCGTATGCGTTCTCCAAAAGCCTTCCATCCAAGCACTTGAACCTCAACGGTGACTCCGAGGTGTGTTTGCCACATTTCCGCCATGGTATTTGCCATATTAAAACGCGCTCCTGGGGCGGTATCCCCGTATGAGTTGACGAGGAATGTGATTTTTGGGAACGAGGATGGATCCGTATAACCTGCCTGGATCAATAACTCTTTGGCTTGAATGGGATCGAAATTGATTCCAACCTCTCCATAAAGATCCCGACCAAGAGTTTGCGGGGGAATGAATGACGTGGCTGGGGAAGGGTCAACAGCATACCACCGTTTAGCCATCGCGACGATCACTTCCTTATCTATGGCAGATGCGAAAGCTTGCCTTACAAGTGGATTATTGAATGGGGGTAGTTGGTTGTTGATGGTCACAATGAAAACAGTTGGCCAACTCGTTCTATCCAGAGGTAACCAAGGGATGTTTGTCCCAAGTGAAGACAATGGAAACACAACCAAGCCCGGTAAAGGCGTCGGCGATGGTGTGCTGGTTAGCATTTCAGGAGAGGGCACAATCAAGGGACTGGCTGTGATCATCGGAGTAGTTGAGTTCGCCGTCGCCACACCGGTTGTAGCTGCAATGAAGGTGTCGTCTTGGTTAGTTGGTGTCTTCTCAAGACCGATATCAATGTTTAAATTACAGCCTGTTGAGAGAAAGACCATAGTGACAAGTATCGCAAATACGCGCAGTTTCATGGGACCTCCTTGTAAACTCGTTTGACACTTCATACTCTATCATGCGGTTGTTACGCGGACATCACGGGGAGGTTACGATTTCGCAACATGGGGGATTTGGGCTGTAATGACTGGGGTGTTAAGGGCTGACGCAAAAATAAGAATTGAAATTAATCTTTAGGAGGTTGGCAGACGAAGGGTAAAGACTGTCCCCTGGTCAAGGCGACTGCGTAAGCCTACACTTCCATCATGTCGGTCAACAATGGCGCGTACTAGAGCCAGTCCCAACCCGCTTCCCGGAACACCGCTGCTGGCATTACCTCGATAGAGTTCCTCCCAAACGAGCAGCTGCTCGTCATCAGGGATGCCCGGACCTGTATCAGCTACTTCAATGACAATTCTCTGTCCATCCTCAAAAGCACGAAGTTCCACCGTATCGCCAGGGCTGGTGAACTTGAGAGAGTTTTCCAATAAGTTGTGGATGGCTACCAGCAGTAGATCTGCATCACCCAGAATGGTCGGGAGGGGCCAGGGAGCCTGCGGGAGGCTCAGGTTCAAGGTGCGTTCAGCTGCACAGGGTTGCTCGTGCGCCATCTGGAAAGCTTCACGCAATAACACTGGGATATCTACTGGCAAGCGCTCTACCTGACGCACTTCAATCTCAGCCAATTTTCGCAGATCAGATGAGAGGCGGCTCATCCGAAGAGTTTGTGTGTCAAGACTGGTAAGCGTATCATTATGGTCCAAACTAGAGGATGTTTCTGCCAGGTTAGCCAACCCAGCCCGGATTGCCGTTAGAGGATTTTTTAATTCGTGGTCAAGACGTCTTAGGAAACGACGACGTTCTTCGGCAGCGGCACTCACGGCTCGCAGACGGGCGCGATCTGTCCGGGTAAGCAACCCAAAAACCAAGGCAGCAACCAAGGAAAGAAACAATCCGATCAAAAACGATAAAGTTCCCAGGTCTGACCGGAGGTAGACAGTGTGGGCGTGACTCTGGTCATATATTCGAAAGAAAAAAAACATCAGGGCAAAGCCCAGAAGCGTTGGCGCGAAGATGACAAGCCACCGCCAAATTTTCATGGTAGCGAGTCCACCATACCAATAAAGCGGTAACCTTGCCCGGGGATGGTCTCGATGTAACGAGGACTGGCAGGATCATCTTCTAATGCTTTACGCAACTCTGCAATCCGGGTGTCAACAGCACGTGTGCCTACCGCATAATTCCACCCCCAGACTATATCAAGCAGACGTTCCCGTGAGACCAGTTCGTCAGGGTGGGTCATCATGTATTCCAATAGCATGATCGATCTCGGTGTCAAAGAGAGTTCATTCTGGTCTAACCAGACACGGCGGGAAATCCGATCGAAATTCAACCTGCTGCAAACAAGGCGAGCCGCCGTAGAGATGGGGGGTTTTCCAGGCCGGGCACGCCGAAGTACAGCCCGAATACGGGCAGCTAATTCGTGTGGCTCGAAAGGCTTATTCAGGTAATCATCAGCGCCTTCTTCCAACGCCATGGCTCGTTCGTCGGCTTCGCCAACTTGGGTGAGCAGGATGATGGGAATCCAGTTGCCACCCTGCCTGAGCTGGCGCAACACTTCACGCCCATCCAGCAGGGGCATCAACACATCCAGAACAAGCAAATCAGGCTGCTGAGAAGCCACCTTCAGTAAGGCTTCCTCTCCATTGGATGCAACTTCCACATTAAAACCTGATCGACCCAAGAATGGGGCAAGGTTATCAGTGATGGCAGTTTCATTGTCAACAAGAAGGATGGAAGGTTTGGAGTTCATTGAAGGCGAACTTTTAAAATCCATAGAAAATTCTATTGGTCGTGGACTTGTATATACATTGTATCTATTGTCATAGAGAAAGACAAGTCTCACACGGTTGCGTACCCTCAAAGGGACAAAAACCACGCTGTCAGGTAACTCAGGTTCTTACCCTGGCAGGAATAGATTAGACCGGTTGCATCTAAATGTGTGCCTTATACGCGAGGGGCACATTCTTATAAAATTTCAAATCGATTAATTTACTTTTCGAATTCCCTTGCCCTCAGGGTGCAGAGAACGCGACCCACAGGGTGCATAGAGCGCGTGGGTCGATGCCGGGCTGGCTAGATCGGCTCCAGCGAATTGTTGGCGCAAATAGATACAGACTATGGAGTGACGGGAACGCACCTCAGAAGTACTGTCCCGGAAGTGAATGTGTGGATCTCGACCGGCTTGAGTTTGACACTATTCTGAATCTGCGAGAAGGCTGCCTTGCCGGAACCCAGGAAGATTGGGACATAGTAGAGGCGGTATTCGTCGATCAGACCGGCGGATGCCAAGGCTGAGGCGAGGAGGAGTCCTCCGACGCCGATGGACCCGCCGCCGGGCTGCGCTTTGAGCCGTGCAACTTCGGCGACCGCATCCCCTCTTACCAGGCGCGAGTTCCAATCAACTTTCTCAAGCGTTGACGAGAAGACAACTTTTGGGACTGGCTTCCAGAGTTGAGCGTACTCAACTATGACGCCAGGCGCCGAAGGGTCCTGGTCAGCCGTCGGCCAAAATCCAGCCATGATTTCGTACATGCGGCGACCATACAGGAGGGTGTCGGTCTCCCGTTCAATGTCATTGAAATGCCTGTGGAGTTCCTCATCGGGCACGACCCAGCTGGGGTCTCCAACCTTAGAATCAATATATCCATCGAGTGAGAGGGATGTCGAATAAACAAGCTTTCTCATTTCGCCTCCTTGGAGAAGTAGGTGACTCAGGCTGCTTAACTTGTGTATTGCAGATCGACTACCTGTAAATCGACGAGTAGCCTGAGGCGTAAAGTTGAAATAGTATAGCAGGTCAAACTAGTGTAAACAAATGCCACCCCCGGTGGCGTGTATTTGATTACAGCGGACGCATGTCATAGTCGGTCAGACAGAGCTATACAGCCATTCGATTCTCTAGCTGCCGAATTATTTCTACTGATGATGCAATTCCGTCTTCAGACTGGATTTGTTTCCCTAATTGTGCGGCGCGTAGACGCATTTCTTGATTTGTTATTGTCTCTTGAATAGCATCAGCAAGACCTTCAACAGTAAGTCTCTTGCGTAGAATGGGCTTTGGACCAACACCTAATTCGGCAATGCGCTGACCCCAATAGGGTTGATCTCCAAAAAAAGGAACGATAACAGAAGGAACACCAGCCCTAAGCCCGGCGGCAGTTGTGCTTGCGCCACCGTGATGAACAACAGCAGAGACACGAGGAAACAGCCAGGAATGAGGAACAGAGTCAATCATATAGATTGAGTCAGGTACATTCGCCATTTGTAATCCACTCCAACCAGAGAGCAATACAGCACGCTGATTAATCCGATCCAATGTCTGAATGAGTAAATCGGCTGTTTGTTCAGGATTTCGATTGCTCATGCTGCCAAACCCGATATAAACAGGAGGAGAACTAGATTGCAGAAAATCAATCAGCGTAGAGGGCGGTTGCCAAGTCTCTGCCTCTTCCACAAACCAATATCCAGTGATATGAACATTTGCAGGCCAGTCTGACGGAGGGGGTATCACTGAAGGACTAAACCCATAGAGGATCGGCATGCCATCAGTAGCCCTGGAATTGTAAGGTCCTGAAACCGGGGCTGGAGGGATCCCTAATACTTTTTTGCGTGTGAGTGTGTCTGCAGATCGGAATCCCTGCCACATGAATTGGCGAGTAAGTTGATGGGAAAAACGATTCAGAGGAGCAGGTAGTTTTGGAGCAAGAACGCTGGAAAAATCGCGCGTTGGAGTGAAAGGAACTACATAAGCCTGGATAAGTGGAAGATTCATTTTTTCGGCAATTGCCAAGCCGATATAGAGTCCGCCCATCCCAGCCAAAACAGCATCCATACCTTGTGCCGCTGCCAAACCACTTTCAGCAAAAGAAACCGCTTCACGTTGGGCTTCCTTGGCCATCTGCGCCATCAAGGAAAGGAAATTACCTTTCTCGATACGCTCTCGCATTTCATTATTCTCAACTATTCCTTTTACATCACTGTCAACCGACCAGAAATCCAAATCATATGACTTGACCAAAGATTCGAAGTTATGATGACTAACGAAGCGGATGACATGCCCTGCATTTTTCAATCCTAATCCTAAAGCAATATAAGGCTGAACATCTCCACGACTACCCGGGGCGATTATAACGATCTTCATAGTTTCCAGATTCCTTTTATCTCTTATTACGTCAAGAACAGAATTACCAGAAGCTGCCTGCTATAATGACGATTCGGTCAGAATTTCTCCCATTATAGCCAGCCCCACCTAATGGTGCAATATGCCTACTGAGACCTGCCTCCAATTTATCATGGTTGGGTTTTGGCGATCTTGTGTGTGTCCATGGTTGGGATCGAAGGAGCCTCCTTATGAGTGCATGTATAATTGGGAAACAAATCCATTGAAAGGCGAAATCTTGATGGGAAACCAATTCCAGGATTGGAAAGCCAAACACCAGACTCTTTGGCAGTTCGTGATGTTCACCCTAATGAGCTGCATCACGACTGTGGTGGATTTTGGCTCCTTTGCCTTATTCAATTATTTGGTATTCACTTCATTAAAAACACTGTCCTTTTCCTGGTGGATCATTAATTATTCCGTTGCGGATGGGGGTCTGTGTGCTTTCCTGGCTTTTGCGCTTTCATTTGCCATTTCTCAAACATTTAATTTCTTTTTACAACGGAAAACGACCTTCAAGGCGAACAACAATGTGTTGTACAGCGGGATCATGTACGCTGTTATGGTGATCGGTGTTTACTTTTTGCAGCTCTGGATCCCATCAATGATCCTGGCAGGAATCGCGGCTGCGATTGGTGCCACATTGGGTGCCACGGCAGTGAAATTCATCAACATGACTATCTCGATGGTGATCCAGTTCCCGATGAACAAATGGGTCATCATGAGGAATAATGACGAGAAACGTATGGGAAACGAAAGAACTGATATAAACAATCCCTTACCCCTGTAACCGCTCTGAAGTAAAAATTATTTAAAAGCGCTTATCCCTTACTGCAGGTTTCGTGTTGGATAAAAATTCACCCGGCGTGTACTCCAACCGGGTGAAATCAGGAACCTGATCAGCCTAAGCAGTTCGCTTGCGTTTTGATAACAAGGGCAGGTGCCAATTCCCCTCGCCGCTTAAGCGGATGTCTCTGCGAACAAAGCGTAACCAGGCAACCAGTGCCATGAACACACTGACTCCCAATAACGAAAACAGCCAGGTCAGGTTCAACTCCTTAAAGGACAGAACGGTCTGGAAGTAGTGATAAGGCATGTACTGAGCAAGGGTTGCCATATTCTCATCCAAAAACGAGAGGGATGAAACGAAGTAACTCATCACCATGATCACACCGCTGACCATGGCGGCCATGGTACGTGAGGGCAGCAACAGGCTTAGAACCAAACCCAATGAAACATATAACAGCGTCTGGATGAGCAATGAAATGAAGGGGACAGACATATGACCCCAGTTGAATCCCAGGCTGGACCCACCAAGCATTACGCTAAAGCCCAGCCATCCCAGAAGATGAATGACCACAGCGGCGGCTGCGACTCCAAAGAAGCGGCCAAAGAAGAAGGAAGATCTGCCTACCGGGTGCGCCATCATCAGGTCGAGCCGTCCGCGTTCCTCATCGTTAACGATAAGTCCGCTCCCCGCAAGCACGGCAAAGATGCCGATGATGATAGGCAGCATTGAGAAAGCATACATGCCGAGGAAACCTGCAGGGGTGATCAGACTGTTGGCATCCCCGCCGAAAAATGCCAGGAATTCGGCTGGATAACTGGAGATCATCTGCTTGAGCTGTTCCTGCTGCGCTCCGAGGGATTCGTACATCGAGACAATCATCAGGCCATAGATGCCAAGACCCAGCCCCCAACCCAGGATCGCACCTCGAAGACCGGTGAAGGTATAGCAAAAAGTAGTCCAAAAACGTTTCATCGTTACATTCTCCTTACGTGAGAAATAATTATTTATAATAGGTCATGAAGACCTCTTCCAGGCTGAGGTGTTCGGTCTCCAGATCCAGAACGGGCATCCTGCTCAAGACCTGAATCAGGCTGTGCATGTCGCCTTTTACCTGGAGAGTTACCTTGAATGGATCCGCCTGGGAGAGGATTTCGACTTGCGGCAGGGCATTGAATTCCGTGACATTGACTGGCTGCTTGAAGCGAACCGTCAATCGGCTTAACGTGCAGCGGGTGAGGCTCTCAGTTTCAGCAACCTCAACAATCTCGCCAGCACGAATGATGGCCACGCGCGCAGCCACACTCTCTACTTCGCTCATGATGTGTGAGCTGAAGAAGATCGTCGCCCCGGCAGCATTCGCCTCGTGTATCAGCGAGAGGACTTCATGCTGCATGAGGGGGTCCAAACCGCTGGTAGGTTCATCCAGGATCAACAACTCAGGGCGGTGCATAAATGCCTGGATAACGCCAATCTTCTGTTTATTGCCTTTGGACAGGTTTTTGATCTGTGTTTTAAGGTCCAGGTCGAAACGCTCCGCCAATTGGTGCACATACCCCCAATCAGCAAGCCTGTTACGCATGTCGTGAAATAAGCGCAACTGCCGCTCGCCCGTGAGGTTGTCATAAAATTGCATCTCTCCGGGCAGGTAACCAGTGATGGATTGGACAACAACAGGTTCCATTTGCGGATCCATTCCCAGCAGCAGAGCCTCACCATCGTCCGGGCGAATCATGTCCAACAGGCAGCGAATGGTGGTGGTTTTTCCGGCTCCATTTGGGCCGAGAAAGCCAAATATTTCACCGCGTTTCACTTCAAGATCGATACCGCGCAGTGCACGCACTTTGCCGTAAGATTTGGTCAACCCGTGGACTTCCAGTGCCAGGTTTTGGTCAGGTAGAACAGTTCTTGTTGCAATCATAAATTTCTCCTTACTCCTTATATTTTGTTGGTGTGGGATCTATCTGTTGGACGGAGCGTATGACCAGGTTCATATCCCACAGCAGATTTAATAATCCGCGTAAAGCAGCCTGATCCGCCAGAACCCCGCTCAGGGTGGTTACATGGCTACCATCGACCTCCTTTCGCAAGACAATCTCGAGTCCGCCCAGCCAATCTGACCAACTGATATCGATCTTTCCCTCGATCGATATCAAGTAGGGTTTTGCCGGGTTATGTGAATCTCTCAAATCAATTGACATATGCAAACTCCAGAAAGCTGATAAGAGCATACTGGAGTTGATTATTGGTGTAACCGGGTAAAAGTATGGTTGGAGTACTGTTTTGAGAATTTACGGAGCTGAGTTATTGGATGGTAAAAGACCCAAATCGTGAGCCCTGGCAACCGCCTGGGTGCGGTTCTTAACGTTTAGTTTTCCAAAGATGTTGGTCGTATGCCCCTTGACTGTGCTCAGGGTAATGTATAGGCGTGCAGCAATCTCATCGTTTGAAAGCCCGGTATCTATGAGTTGCAACACTTCCTGTTCACGCTGACTGAGAGGTTCAACCAGGTTGCCATCACGGGTGCTTTCCAGCCGGCGTAAATTATCCCTCTGCGCCAAAAGAACTTGCAGCAATTTGTTCGAATATGCAAGTGAATTTTTGTGTGCAACTGCTTTATAAAGCAGTTGAGCCATGGGATCACCTTCATCGACAAAAATCCGCTGATAACCTTCCGGTTCCGCCAGTGTAAACGCATGGCTGAGGGTTTGAAGTGATTCGTCGAGAAATCCTTTTTGATCAAGTGCAAGCGCTTTTAGAGCAAGGATCTCAATTATGCGGCGTTGATAACCCCTCTCCTTTACCCACTCGTGTAAGAACGAAAGCATTTCAAGTGCACGCTCCGGATGACGTTGGGCAAGTACAATGCGAATAACCGTTAAGTATTCTGCCTGGAGAAGTTCATTTATTGCTGCGTTTCGGGTGGCTTCTTTAAAGACATCAGCCGGGGATCGATCCAAATATCCCAAACCACGCACCCACTGGAGGGCTGGCTCCAGATCGCCGCGGATTAGCCAAAAGCGAGCCTGCACAATCTCGACCAGGCGGTCATCCATCAGAATAGTGCGACTGGACTGGGCACGCTGGCGAGCCTTATCGATATAGGTTTGCGCGGTTGACCAATCCTGTTTGGACATATAGATGCGGGCTATGGCGAGCCAGACCATCGGTATCCCGATCTCTGAAAGCACTTCCATATACCCGGCTGCCTCAAACAGGCAAGTTTGGGCGGCCTCCAAATCTCCCTGTTCCCGGAGCATATCCCCCAGGTTGAGCAAGGTCTTACCCAGCATGGGAGTTTGCCGACCAATACGTTGAGTGGCAACCTCCACCACCTGCCTGCAGGTATGTATTGCAAGGTTTAAATGACCCTGAACATACTGCAATCCAGACAGATTAGTGAGCGCGGTGATGTGCATCATGACATTGCCGGATTGGATGGAAGACTCCACCACCTCTTCGAATGCGAGTTTGGCTGCATCAATGTCCCCAGCAAGGGTATACGCCATGCCCAGACCATCCGCGGCCAGGCTGCGGAAAAAGACACGACCAGCGGGGAGCTGCCTGAGTGCCTGTTCCCCGAGGTGGATGGCTTCGGCAGACCTTCCCTGCAGGATAGCCAGGAGCAGCTTTAACGTTGCCACTTCTCCAGAGAATTCGTCCTGGTTATCAGATACAACCAACCCATTAATAACGTCTGAAAGCGCATCAGATGCGCGGTTGCACAAAATGAGAGCAAGTCCTTCTAAAGTGGCAAGATACTGATGCTGTAAAAGCGCATCTTGAGGTAACCCATTCAGCCAGCGTAGTAACGTAGCCGCCTGTCCATGCATCAGCAGATTTTCTGCGGCAAGCTCGATGAGACGGATGGATTGCTGAGTGTCTTGTCCAGCGATGGCGTGCTCGATGGCAAATTCAATCAAATCATTTTCCTCGAACCAACGACTCGCGCGCAGGTGCAGGTCATGGACGTGCATCTCTGCCTTATCCTGGAGGCGTTTTCGCAGTAAGTCAGCAAACAAGGCATGGTACCTATACCAGATACCCTGGTTATCCAAAGGCCTGATGAAGAGATTCGCTTCCATCAATTGGTCCAGGATTAACTGTGCCCCCGCCTGGTTTGTAACAAACTCGCAGAGCGGAACTGAAAGGACCTCGAGGATGGACGTTTGCAACAAAAATGTTTGGACCGGAAAAGATAAACCGGCAAGGACGTCACCTGTTAAATAATCCGCAATGAATTTATCTTCACCAGAAAACCTCTCAAAGAAAGCGGGTTTGTCCTGCACTTCTTTTAGTGAGAGCGCCGCCAGTTGAAGACCGGAGACCCAACCTTCTGTCCGTCTCTCCAGAAGTGATAGTTGTTCCGCAGATAAACGTAAATTCATCTCCCTGTTGATAAACTCCTCCACTTCACCTTTTTGGAAACATAAGGCTTCCTGGCGCAGTTCAACAAGCTGGCCGCGCGCGCGCAGGCGGGCAAGCGGCAGGGGCGGATCGTTTCGCGTAATTAATACAAGGCAAAATTGGGGTAATTGATGGTCTACCAGGAAGGTGATAAACGCCTGGAACGGTTCGGACTTGAGCAAGTGATAGTCGTCCAGGACGAAATAGACACGCCCAGGCAAATTACTTAATTCATTCATGAGAATTGTGGCAAGAACAATAACCGAGGGAGGTTTATGCGTCTGCAGCATCTTGAGTACACCCTCTCCAAACCCCGGGAGGATATGCTGCAACGCTGTAATCCAATAGGTAAGAAAGAGAGGTAAATCATCGTCCCCACTCTCAAGTGTCAACCAGGCAATGTTGTTCGGGTGGGACTGCGGTAATGAGCGCAGCCAATCACACACAACTGAAGTCTTGCCATAGCCTGCGGGCCCACAAACCAGGATCAATGAGGAATTTTTCTCCAAGCCGGCATCCAAAATCCGCAACAACCGTGGACGGTTAACAAACTTTGTACCAACCGGCGGGATATTGAACTTGGTGGAAAGCAGAGGTGTGGACAATTTTAAAAATCTTTAATCAAGTTTGAGAGACTACTGCCTATGATTGTAGCATGAGCTGCAATCTCAGGCATTTTATTTTGCG
>CAZSGL010000005.1:12011-28364 GCA_964606265.1 uncultured Anaerolinea sp.
TCTTCGTTTGAATCAGAGGGACTGGACGGTTTGCGGCAGCGTGTGCCTCATTGACCCATTCTGCCTTCTCAACCCCAGCAACACCAGCGCAAAATAACCCAGGTAGGCAATTACTTCAGTCAAGGACGGATTACCGTTGTAGCCAAAAACAGTCTTCAGAATCACACCGGCAACTGAATTCTCATCCAACACCGGATTGATGTTGTAGACGTTTTCGACGATCGAGGGTATCCATGCGGCTTCATTGAATTCGTGCACACCATGGGCCACCAAACCTGCCGCAAAGAGAATTAATAGAACACCGGTCACCTGAAAGAATTGTTTTACATCCAGGCGTATTGAAGTTGAAAACAGGAGCCAACCCAATAAAACTGCTGCGCCAAGTCCAACCAGCGCACCGACCACTACGCTTCCGCCTTGAACGGCAAAAGTTGTGGCAGTCAGGAAGAGAGCTAGCTCAATTCCTTCCCTGACGACTGCAAACAATGCCAGCCCGAAAATGGCTCGTCGGTTGGATTTTATGACAACCGCCTTGCGAATGTCACTTTCCACTTTATTTTGAAATTGCTTTCCCTGTCGATTCATCCAGAAGATCATCCAGGTCAAGATTCCTGCTGCCAGAAGCATGGTGACGCCTTCAAATACCTGCTCCACCTTCCCCTCAAATGAAGAGCCAAGCGCGGTTAAGAGTCCGCCAACAACCAGACTAACTACTACCGCGCTGAACACTCCCAGCCAAATGGATGACTTTAGATCGTCACGATTTAATTTCTTCAAAATACCCAATACAATACCCACAATAAGTGCGGCTTCTAATCCTTCACGCAGAGAAAGCAGAAAAGCAGGGAACATTTACCTCTCCTTTAGTCACTTGTATTGATCCAGCCACTCAATTTCCGTCCACCCAGGTAAATTTGCCATGCAGCCATCGTTGAGATTGACCGTTCATACAAGAACTGGATACGCAATCAAATATTTGTCTTATTATACTGTACTAATTATATTCATTAGTATATGGTAATTATTGGTTTGATTCTTTAGTTTATAACAACTCCCCTTCTTGGAGTTGAATCCGCACTATGAACTCAGTATGCCTTGAGCACCCTCCGGGATAATTGTGTGCAACCTGGAGCAGAAGACTCCGTATACTAATTAACCAAACATTCAGGAGAGAGAAAATGAGCAGAGAATATGGAAATTATCGGGGTGGGGCATCTGAAGCGGTGTACGGGCTTGGTTTCATCGGTGCTGCAATCTTCTTCATCGGTCAGGCAACCACGTTTTGGATGGGTGTGCTGGGTTTTCTGAAAGCGATCATTTGGCCGGTATTCCTCGTGCTTGAAGCTTTGAAAGTGTTGATGGGGTAAGATCTCACCAGATCAAATCTTAAAGATCGGAAAGCGTTCAGGATTACTCCTGAACGCTTTTAATTATTCCGCCAACAATTTTGACTTTTCTGCAGGATTTTGATGCATGATGACACAAAAACTTGTGTTTAAGGTGAGATTCATCAGGTCTATTGGAATCACATGAGAAACAGATAGGTGCAAATTAAATCGCCATAAAATCAACCCAACCATATTGACACCGCGATTTACAGGTGATACAGTAATCCGTGGTTTTCAGATTGCGGGGAAGCAATATTCGCAGCCTGTTCTAACTAATGGATATCTGAGGAGAGCCCAACATGAGCATTATCGAAGTCAATCACCTAACCAAGTATTACGGAAAATCCCGGGGAATCGTTGATGTTTCCTTCAGCGTGGAAGAAGGGGAGATCTTTGGGTTTATTGGCCCGAATGGTGCCGGAAAATCAACCACCATACGCCTGTTCCTCTCCCTGATCTACCCGACGTCTGGCGATGCCAGGATCTTTGGCAAGGATTGCATCAAGTTCGGTCCAGAGATCAGGCAGGAAATCGGTTATTTGCCTTCAGAAGTCTTCTATTATGAAGGAATGAAAGTCCTCGACCTGCTCAAATATTCTGCCAGTTTTTTCAATCAAGACTCCACTAAACGCATGTATGAATTAGCCGACCTGATGGAATTGGATCTGAAACGCCGCATCAATGACCTCTCCTACGGCAACAAGAAAAAGGTAGGCATCGTACAGGGGCTACTGCATAGTCCAAAATTGATCATCCTGGACGAACCCACTGCAGGTCTTGATCCGTTGATGCAGCATAAATTCTTCGACCTTATCCGCGAGGAAAATAAACGCGGAGCGACCATTTTCTTCTCCTCTCACATCCTAGGCGAGGTACAACGCTTGTGCAACCGTGTGGCGATCATCAAGGAAGGCAGCGTCATCGCCATCCAGGATATGAAAACCTTGCAAAAGGATAATTATAAAAAGGTCCACATCGAAACAGTGGATTTAGATGAAAACTTGTTTAAGATTGACGGAATTACAGACCTCACGAGTGCAAATGGGACTGTCAGTTTCTTCTATAAAGGTGACATTAACACGGTCTTAAAATTGATCAGCAGCGGTAAGATCACTGATCTGTCAATCGAGGATCCGACTCTTGAAGAAATCTTCATGCACTACTACGAATAGGGGATGACGATGAATATCTTTAAACATGAATTCAAAGTCCATTTGAAATCGGTACTCATCTGGTCCGGGTCCATTTCCGCCCTGATATTAATGTATCTATCGTTATTCAAAAGTTTCGCGTCTCAAACCGCCATGGTAAATGATCTGATGGCGAGTTTCCCGGAGGAACTGCTGATCGCCTTTGGCATGACAGATATGGATTGGTCCACCATCCTGGGTTTCTTTAGCCTGCTGTTTGTTTTCAGCCAAATCTGCCTGGCCATCCAGGCGGCTAACTATGGTTTCGGGCTGGTGTCTATTGAAGAAACAGAATGGACAGCAGATTTCCTCCTCTCCAAACCGGTCAGTCGAGTTAATATCTTGACCAGCAAGTTACTGGCTGCCATAGCCAGCCTCGCTATCACCCAGGCGATCATTTGGGGAAGCAGCTTCTGGTTCATTAATTTGTTTCGCCAAGGCCAGGAATACCAGTCAAAACCTGTTGTTTTACTATTGCTCAGTATGACCGTTTTCCAGTTGTTCTTTCTAACAGTGGGGATGGCAATCTCATTACTGGTCAAACGTGTGCGTAATGTCTTGCCGTTTTCCATGGGGCTGGTCTTTGGCTTGTACATCCTGAACGCCTTTGGCAGCATGATCGGAGAAAAAAGCCTGGAAATCATCTCGCCATTTAAACACTTTACTCCAAGCTTCATCATCAAGAATGCATCCTGGGACTTCCCGTTGGTGATGATCAGTGTGGTGCTGATCGTGATTTCCATAATCGCCAGCTATGTACTTTATACTCGCAGGAACATCGCCTCGGCGGTGTAAGGAGAAACAAAGATGAATATATTTCTTCGCGAACTGCGCTCAAACTTCAAATCCTTACTCATCTGGAGCGGCATTGTCCTTCTTTTTAATGTCGTGGGATTTTCAAAATTCTCGGCTTTTTATGGAAATCCGGACCTGCTTTCCATTATTGACAGCATGCCACCGGCCATGATCTCTGCACTCAGCATGAATGCGTTCAATCTGACCACAGTAACAGGATTCTTCGGGATCATGGTTGTGTACTTTGGTCTGATCCTTTCCATTGCTGCAGTAATGTGGGGCACTGATATCATCTCGAAAGAGGAACGTGACCGCACGGTTGAATTCTCCTTGACTCTGCCAGTAACGCGGGCGAAAGTCGTTACCGCAAAAATTGCTGCAATGGTCGTGAACAGCATCATCCTGCTGCTCATCACCTGGGGTTCAACGCTATTCAACGCCCAAAATTTCGGACCTGACGAGGCTTTTTATAAATTTGTTGCCATCAGCATGCTGGCTTTCTTTTTACTGCAAATGATCTTCCTTGCACTGGGTATCTTCCTGGGGTGTGCCATGAAGAGACACAAACGCGCTGGATCTTTGGCGGTATCCATCCTTCTGACAGCCTATTTTGCATCCATTCTTTCAGGTTTGAGTGAAAAGCTTGATTTCTTAAAATACATCACTCCTTTTAAGTATTTCGACGCAGCATTAATGCTGCGGGAGAACAGGATAGAGTTAGTTTTTGTACTGTTGTCAGTGGTGATCATTGCCCTTTGCCTGGTTGGGGCTTACACGACATACAGCAAGCGAGATTTATACATATAGTCCGTAGTGTCTACTTGTGGCAAGAGCACCTGCTGATGTTACGCAGGTGCTCTTGTTTGCAAGTTTGTTCTGGCAAAAGTGCATTTTCAAACGGAAAGATGGTCTTCATGCCATAATTATGCAACTTGCTATGGCAGAGATTCGTATTGTATTATTGAGAAAACTACTCTAATTTGTATATACATAATTGATAAAGGGATGTTTACTATGGCTCAATTTTTGATACCACTTTCGAATGTACTCCACACTGTAGCAACAGTCATCTTCATCGGGCATTACCTGCTGCTCTCCCTGCTGTATTTGCCAGTCCTTTCAAAAATGGAACTGGGCGGCGCGGCGGCATTGAGTGAAATATCCAAACGAAGCCGGGTCTGGTTGTATATTGCTCTCGGTTTGTTCGCGGCGACTGGTATTTACCTGACATTGGTAGATCCTTATTACATTGGGCTCGGTAAATTCCAGAATCCCTGGTCTGTGTTGATGCTGGTAAAGCATATTCTTATCCTGGGAATGGTCGGCCTTGGATTTTGGTTCAATGTTATTGTTCGTGTCGGGTCGCTGCTGCGCTCCACATCCAATTCAGCGTTGGGAGTTGCACGGATGCGAATATACAGCAATCTGATGTCCGTCTGCGGCGTGTTGGTGCTGATCCTGACTGCCGTTGCACAGGTTAAATAATGCAGGGCTAACTGCCACCCAGGAAATCGTAACTGATCTTCTTTTGTATAGCTGAAATTTGTATGAAGGCTTGTTTGAGCTGTTCCTGCTGCATGTAACCAAGCTGGTTCAAATTAACCACATTTGTTAGCGGAACCCCCATTTTAATTGCGGTGACCTGTGCCTGCAATCGTGTTTGGAGCAAGAAATCGTAGGATGCCATGATCTCATCGCGGCTCGAAGGATCGATAATCCCTTTTACGGATAATTCCTTTACACGGTCCAAAGTATGGGTGTGCCTGATGTGGTCGCGAAGCGCGTATAAACGGGCGAAACACACAATTGGCATCATGGCATGTTTCAGGTCGACTTCACCTGCATGTTCTGTATCACCCCCACTCAAATATCCCCCACCCAGTAACCTGGGAGGCGGTTTGAAGGATAAGGCTCCTTCTGCTAAATGGTGAAATACTCCCCGCTCTTCAGACAAAATGGCGTCAATTGCATGACGCAGATCGCTGGTAAGGGTGTTATCGCCACAGACTGTACGAAAATCCAGGAATATGCTGAGGTCGATTACTTCCTGGGGTTCCGGGTTTTGAATTGCCTGTCTAAAACCATTAATCCATTCCGGCAAGGAGCGGCACCACTTGGGGGTATTTGCCATTACGCCACCGCGACAGTATGGATAGCCTGCCTCTGCCAAACCCTTGCAGACGCGAATCCCGACTTCCTGGAAATAAGCGCTTACTTTTTTAGTGTTTTCTTCTGGCGGAAAAGAATAAATAATGCCATTATCCTGGTCGGTTAACAAAGTCTGCTCCAACCGCCCCTGGCTACCCATGGCAATAAAGGCAAACGGTGATGGCGCAGGACCAAGCTCATCCATTGCCAATTGGATCAAGCGTTCAGTGGCAGCATCACAGATCGAGGTGACCATGCGAGTTACGTGACCCGGGCGGCTGCTGCTGCTAATTAATGTTGCAGCTGCAAGGGGAGTGCGCCTGGAGTACTGCGCAACTACCTGAGAGTTGGCGGCATTTGAGATTTCACGCGCAAGCACCACGGTGGCATAACTTTGAAACTGGATCAAGGAGCCCTTATCAACCACATTGACAATTTCTCCGCCAGCGTCCTCCACGGCTAAATGCTGTACATGTTTTTCTTCCATCAGCAGCAGAGCTTCATTGACCAATGCGTTTTCAGAAATTCTAATGACCGGAGCGCTCATAACGGTGTGAATCAGGACTGATGGCGATTCCCCGGATGCCAGTAACCTAGCGCGCAAATCCTGGTCAGTAACAATACCCAAGACACTGTCTCCACTTGAGATTATTGCTGCGGTGGCATTGGTTGAGGTCATGTTCCTGGCAACGTCTGCCGCACTCCTCTGGAAATCACAAAACAGGACATTCTTCTTGAGGAAACGCAATGGTTCATGAAGGAATAACAGGGAAGCCTGGAGTTTTTCCACAAGCTCGGAGCGCTCGCGAGTTTCCCGATGCCGCACCGTCACGTCCTGGAGAGTACCTGCGATAAACGTTTCCTGATTGGAATCCCCTGAGACTACTGAAGCTGAAAGTGAAACAAATCGGGTTCGACCATCTGAGTTTTCCAATTGGAGGATGTGATCTTGTACCTGCTCACCTTTTTGCAGCGAACTAAATATCTCATCGTACTCAACTAAATTTGGAAATATATCAGCCAATGAAGAATCTGGTTTTGTAAAGAACTCACGGGCAATGGCGTTCATCTCCTGAATGATCGCACGCCGGTTAAACCGGGCACGGAAGATGCCAACGGGAGCTGATTGGGCTGTCCTGGAAAGCATATCCTGGCTCAATTCTGTAGAAAGCAGGCTCAACTCCTTTGCCAGTAAAATGAGACCGCGCTGACCGGCAAAGAGTATGGGATTTAAGATGAATACGCAATCCTTTTTTACGCCATCAGCACAATGGAGAACGCCATCCAGTCCTCCACTAACCTGTTTTTCAATATCGAAATCATTCTCCTGGTTGTTAATCAGGTCAAAGCGGTTCCAAAAATCTGTGTTCTCTTCTTCATGAAGGATCAGGTCGTCAAGTTCCAGAAACTCCATTTGGCGAGCTGAGTAACCGACCGTGTTTAGAAATGTGGGGTTTGCATAACGGCAGCGGTTATTGATGACCATCAGAGTACCTTCGGTGGTGGCTTCCACCAGTGAGTGGTAGCGTTCCGTGGATTCACGCAACGAATCCACAACTTCCTGCCTTTCGCGGTCAATTTTCATGCTTTGCTGCATAACAAATATCAAGAGCAAGATGATGGCGCCGGAAATTATCAGGGAAGTGTTCACAATGCTTCGTTCGATCCTGGCAATTTCTGCATTCACATCGTCAGTGTAAATGCCGGTGCCAATCACCCAACCCCAAGGAGTGAAACCCTTAACATAAGATTCCTTGGGTTCCAGGCGAGAAGGATCGTCCTTCCACTGCCAGACGTAATTGATATATCCTTCGCCATCACGCCGAACCAAATTGGCAAATTCCACAAATATGCGCACCCCGCGCGCATCAGTAAAACTGGAAACATCTGTTCCGTTCAAATCCGGGCGGTATGGATGCATGAGCATTTGCGGTTGAAGATCCTGGATCCAAAAGTAATCCTTACCCTCAGGTCCGTAACGCAAAGATTCAACCCGGGCTAATGCCATTGATTGCGCTTCCTCGTGCGTTAACTCTCCACTTTGTTCATCACTTTGGTAGGAAGCAAGAATGCTCCATGCGGACGAAGTCAGCTCCTGGATCAATTCCCGTTTACGGTCCAGTAAGGTTTGTTCAAATGAAGGGAGAAGAATTCCCCATATAGCCGCCAGGAACAGACCGATTGCAATCAAAGTGGGCAGGAATATCCTGATAATAAAAGTTCGTTTGCGAAAGATATGCGGTCTAGAAGGCAGCTTTGATGAGGAATCCTTTGCAGGGAGTGTGCTTGAAGGAAGCATTTGGGGATCACTTGAAAAAGTGCTACTTGAGATGACTGACTCGCGGAATTTTTTCCAATAGATCAGCGGAAAATCAATGGCAAAGACCCCATTGTTTGAGTGGAGATCGGTGCCAGCGCTGATTAGCAGATGATGACGCTCTGCCATCTCACAAAGTTGTGACCTTTGTTCTTGTGAAAAGACATCATAAATTGCTTCAAGTCCATCCAGCCCATACGATTTAAATTCCCGGACAACCTCTTCCAGTGCTACCAGATCGGGGATAGAGATTAATGGATGAGCAAAAAAGGCCTTTCCACCTGACCGGTGAATTAAGCCAATCGCTTCGGCAGGATCCAAGCGGACGTTTTCTCGATCGAATACCTTATGTGAATCCTCGGAATGGTTGGAAGAGTTGGTGCCCTTTTTCCTGATGGAACCCGCAATGCTTTGCACTTCAAGGAAGTGCACCTGCCGCAGGGACTGCAGCACGGCCAGCAGTTCTGTATTTTCAGGATCAATACCGTATGCCAGTATATGCAGCTCAATACCTTTGTACCAGGAAGTAATTTCAAGCCCTGGTAAACAGATAACCCCATTTTTTTCCGCGGCTTGCCTGAAGCGCGGTAAACCTTCAAGGGTGTCATGGTCCGTTAGAGAGGCAAAGCGGACTCCAAGGCGCGCAAAATTGGCTGCGAGCGCTTCGGGTGTCTGGTCGCCGTCGCTGAAAATTGAATGACAATGAAAATTAACCGAAACCGAGGAGGGCATTGGCAAGAAATGGGGATGTTCCTGATAACCCCGAACTCCTTCCAGTAGTGAATCGCTTATATCATTTTACAACTAAAGACAGCGGGATGACCCTTGTGGACATCCCGCTGTCGATGATGCTTTATTCCACACTCACCTTTTTCTTTTGCGTTAAGAGTGAAACTACTACAAGCGTGATGAAGCTCAACGGGATGGATATAATACCCGGGTTGTTAAACGGAATAGGAGCATCCAGAGGATTCATCCCATACAGAGTATAAAGTTCCGGCGAGAATGCGATCATTCCCAGCGAAGTGAGGATACCCACAATGATGGACGCCGCAATTCCCCTGGCAGTGGTTTTCTTCCAGAATAGCAGCATGATGATCGCGGGGAGGTTGGCAGAAGCAGCCACAGCGAACGCCAGACCAACCAGGAAGGACACGTTCATTCCCTTGAAAACTATCCCAAGCACAATGGCGATACCACCAATGACGAAGGCTGTGATCTTGCCGGCACGAACTTTCTGACGATCATCCATTTTTATTTTGAAATAGCGATCGAACAGGTCATGAGCAACAGCACCGGAGGCAGCCACGATCAAGCCGCTGACTGTACCAAGAACAGTGGCAAAGGCAATGGCAGAGATGATGGCAAAGAGAAGCTCGCCGAATGTGCGGGCAAGCAAAGGCGCTGCCATGTTGCTGTCAGCCGGATTCATGTTCCCGTTTACCATTGCACCCAATCCCATAAATAGAGTCAGGATATAGAAGAAACCAATCGAGGCAATAGCAACGATGGTCGATTTACGAGCGCTTGCCGGGCTGGGCACTGTGTAATAACGAATGAGGATGTGCGGGAGAGCTGCTGTACCGAGGAACAACGCAAGCATCAAGGAAAGGAAATCAAGCCTTTCCAGGAATGTGCCTTCCACTTTAAATTTTAGACCCGGACGCATCAGCCTATCCCCGCTTACATCATAGGGATAATAAACGGTCACCTTTTCACCAGTCAGGTCTGTGAAGGTGGCATTCTTCCAGGTACGCACAATGGTTTCCTTATCCGTTAGGATGGCGAGGAATTCAAAAACGGAAAGTTTTTCAGTTTTGGTGTTATCATCTCCACGAATTTTCTCGAGGTTACCAACAGGACGAAGCTGATTTTCCTCAGTGGCAAGCGCGCCATTGATCCATTTTCCGTCTGATTTAATGGCTGCGTATTGAGACTCTTTCAAGGTGACTTCACCGTCTTTTACGGATGCAGACCACCAGGATTCTGTGCCGTCGTTGATCAACTTCACAAACGTCAATCCGCCTTTAACTTCAACCTGGTCGACCAATTCCCAATCCCCCACAGGGACCTGGACCTTGCCATCCACTAGCGCTGCCGGGATTTGGGCGTAATCATAAGGGGTGACAGTCCCTCCCTGGTCAGGACGGGTTGAAAGACCGCGAACGAGTACTGCGCCAACCAAAATGGTTGAAAAGATGATCAATAATGTACCTTTAATGAATTGCACATACGTTGTGGAAGCCATGCCTGCAGTGGCGACAATGGTGATAACCACGGCTCCAACGATGATGACTCCCCAGTAATGAGGAATTCCAAGGAGTGGTTCCACCAAAACACCCGCTCCAACCATTTGCGGTATGAGGTAGCAGATGGAGACAACGAGGGTACTGATGGCAGCGAAGAGTTTGATGCCGCGCGAGTTGTAATTGGCATCCACTGCATCTGTAAAGGTATATTTCCCCAGGCGTTTAAGCGGCTCTGCCACCACAAAAAGCGCTACGATCCAGCCAGCCAGGTAACCTATGGAATAGAGGAAGCCGTCATAACCCAAGGTGGCGATCAATCCACAAATCCCCAGGAATGAGGCTGCAGACAGGTAATCTCCCGCAAAGGCGATGCCATTAATCCCCCAGTGAATCTTGCCACCGGCGGCATAATAACTGCTGGAGGTTTGGGCTTTCCGACCTAAATAGATGGATAGACCGATCACAAAAACAACGAAGCCAAGGAACACGATGATCGCCATAACTTAAGCCTTTCCTTGAGTATCAGTATCTTTTAGCTCAGCTTCTTTCCTGCGGCACATCGCGTCGTAAACCAGCGCTTCAATAAGGGCGACAATTATTAATGCAAAACCGTACACGGTTGCCAGGTTAAGGCCTGCCAGAACGATTTCTCCCATTAATGCAGGTTTTATTAGGTTAAGCGCAACAAATCCGCCATAGAACAGGGCATAAGCGACGAACATTCTGATGCCCAGGCGTGATTTATATGGTCCAGCAGGGTCTTTCCCTTTAGGTGAGGATGGCTCGTGTAGCATGCGGTCTCCTAGATGGTCGGGGTATGGGAATTCAATTGCATTGATTGATTTCAATATTATACAGAATAATGTCAAGTGGTTTACAAAACTCAACCACTAGTTTTGAGGATTTTTTTCACCTTGAAAAGTGTTTTTTGCAGGAATGAATAAAAAAAGTAACCGTTTTGGGTTACTTTTTTTGATGTCTATTGCATTTCCTGCCGACCCGCCAGCGCGCGCAGCAGGGTGTTTTGATCAGCGTATTCCAGGTCACCGCCCATGGGAAGACCACGCGCCAGGCGGGTGATGCGCACTCCCATTGGGAGCAATTGCAGGCGCAAGTATAAGGCTGTGGCATCCCCTTCCATGCTGGGGTTAGTGGCGATGATCACCTCGCGCGCCTCACCATTCCTCACCCGCTCCACCAGCGGTTTTATCTGCAGGTCGTCAGGACCAATGCCTTCGATCGGCGAAAGGACACCCTGCAGCACATGGTAACGCCCATTGAAACCACCGGTGCGCTCAAGCGCAAGAATATCCAATGCATCTTCCACCACACAGATGGTGCCATCGGCGCGTTTTTCGTCACTGCAAATTTCACAAATCTCCTGCGTTGAGAGGGTAATATTCGAGCAAATTCTGCAGGAACCAGTTGAAGTTTTCAACCCGGTCAACGCCAGGGCTAATTGAGAGGAGAGATCCTCAGGTGCGCGTAACAAATAGAACGCCAGGCGTGAGGCTGATTTCGGCCCGATTCCGGGCAGGCGTTCCAGCGCGTTGATCAGGTTTTGGATGGGTGCAGGTAAGATAGCCATACGAATAATGAGCTAGAAACCCAGTCCGGGCATACCGCCGGCAAGCGGTCCGAGTTTGTCGGATGCCATCTTGCGTGAATCATCCAAAGCCAGGTTGACTGCGCTGAGCACCAGATCCTGCAGCATCTCGGCATCCGCGTCTTTGAGCAGTTCCGGGTCGATCTCAACAGAAGTGCAGTGCTGATCACCAGTCATGGTAACCTTGATGGCACCGCCTCCGGCGGATGAGGTAATCGTTTCCACTGCCAGTTGAGCCTGGGCTGCTTCCATTTGTTCCTGGAGTTTTTTGATCTGGGCCATCATACCGCCGCCGCCCATTCCGCCACCTGCCGGTCGATTAAATCCTTTTGCCATTTTTTACTCCTTCATTAAAACTTATTTACGGTGCACCAGTTTACCGCCAAGATTGAGCGCGGTACCCACAATGCCATCCGGATCCACATCCAGGTCGGCGGGCGCTTTATTGGATTTCCCGCTGACTACTTCACAGAGAATGGGCACATCAAGCGAAAGGATGTGTTTAATCGCCTGACGCGTGGTCTGTATGTTTTCGGGTGTTTCCATTTTCGTTTTAAGCACATCGCCATCAAACCCCAGGACCAACGATCCGTTTTTCACCTGCATCCCTTTATGCGAGTTCAGCAGGGCTTCAGTTTGAGGTCGATGGCGTTTCACTTCAGCGCGGATGGCAGTCCAGTTAGCCTGGATCAATTGAAGATTTATGGTTGATCCTGAGGTTGCGCCATCTGCTTTGTTGTCTTCTTTGGGCAGTTGTCCCTTTGTAATTGAGGGTTCAGAAACATGGTCAGCCGCTTTCACCGGCGTTGCCGGGATGACGCCCTCAACTGGTTTCTGATTCGTTTTGGGTTCAGCGATGACGGATGCCGTTTGGGTTGGCTTTACAGCTGCTTGAACTTCCGCACCGTCAGCTGCTTTTGCGAGGGCTAATTCGAGCGCCAGACCAGGCTGCCAGGAGGTGCGCAGGTCGTTGATGGCAACATTAAAAACGTCGATCCAATCCCGCAGGTCAGCCGTGGTGACCAGCTGGCTATGATCGCGCATAGCCTGTTTGGCTTCCCTGGTAGCCTCGACATGTTTTTCATTCCCCAATTTCACCAACAGCAGGGCGCGCAGGTATTCCACCACCTGGCGGCCGAATTGGCGTGGATCACTGCCGGTATCCAATGCCTGGTGAATTGTCTCGAGACCGGCGGGCAAATTCTTTTGAATGATGGCATCCACCAGATCCACCACCACCTGGTTGGTGGCGGTACCCAGCACCTGCTGGGCTAATTCCATGGTGATCTTCTCACCGGTCGAGGCTAATTGATCCAACAAAGAGATGGCATCACGCATCGCCCCGGTCGCCTGGCGGGCGATAAGCAGCAGCGCATCTTCATCTGCCTTGATCTTTTCTTCCTTGCATAATTTCGCCAATGCAGTGGAGATATCCTTCACCGGGATGCGGCGAAATTCGTGCCGTTGACAGCGTGAGAGAACGGTTGCTGGAATCTTGTGCACTTCAGTGGTTGCCAGGATGAAAATGGCATGCGTCGGAGGTTCCTCAAGCGTTTTGAGCAGCGCGTTGAAAGCCGCCGTGGATAGCATATGGACTTCGTCTATGATGTAAACCTTGAACTTCCCGACCGAAGGTAAAAAATTGATCTTGTCGCGAAGATCACGGACATCATCCACACTGGTGTTGGAGGCAGCGTCAATCTCGATCAGGTCCATGAACCTGCTATCATTGACGGCAATACAGTTGGGGCATTCGTCGCAGGGGCGGTTGGCCGCATCTTCTGAAAGACAATTGACCGCTTTTGCCAGCAGGCGCGCCGTGGTGGTTTTGCCTGTTCCGCGCGGACCGGAGAACAGGTAGGCGTGCCCAACCTTGCCCGATTGGATGGCATTACGCAAGGTTTTTACTACATGTTCCTGCGAAACAACTTCTTCCCATTTATGAGGTCGCCACTTACGGTAGAGCGCTTGAGCCATATTGGTCATCCTGAAAAATCTTTTTTATTTGTATTCATTTTACCTGAATGAGGCAGTATAGCCTGAAAATTTAATATTCCTCATGGTATCGGGTATTCCGCCCGCTGATTCCCCTGGCTATCCAGGATGGTAACCACAACACCACTCTTCCAGGCGGCGCGCGATAACCCCCAGTACAACTCGAGGGCGGTGTTCTCGCCGCTGCGACTGTAAAGTGAAACGCTTCCTCCGGGATACAAGGTGAGGATAGGGAATGTATATTCATCGCCAGTGGAGTTTTTCACCTGCCAACCTTGCAAAGATACCGGCTCCGTGAAGGTGTTGCGGATCAATACGCGTTCAGTCTCGAGATCACCCGGGACAATGACCGCCTGGACCACCAAAATGGATTGGTTCAGGGGCGGTAATTCCTGCGCTTCAAGGGGTTGTGTATTGAGAATGACTCCCTGGGTGGGTATTATCTCAGGCGGGGTTAGCTGCTGAACCGGATGTGTTTTGTTCCATATTAAAAGGACAATCAGCATTGCGGCGGCTGAAACAATAATATTAAGAATGAGGTATGGAAGGAGTTTTTTCATAGGCGCGCTTAATAAAATCATAGCATAGAATCAGGATACAATAACAGGCGTGGCGAAAATGAAGAAGTTTGTGATCGATGGTCATAACCTGATCCCGAAAGTCCCGGGAATCCGGTTGCAGGACGTTGAGGATGAAAACAGATTGATCGAGATGATCAATGAATACTGCAGGTTGAGCAGAAGCCAGGTTGACCTCTTTTTTGATGGCGCTCCCCTGCCCGGCCAGCCCGGGAAGAAAACCGGGTTGGTTCACCCGCATTTTGTACGCAAAGGCTACTCTGCTGATGACGCGATCATCGAATACGTGAAGAAGAATCAAAACCCAGGAAATTTGTTGACAGTGGTCAGTTCGGATTACCGGGTGGCAACCGCTGCAAGAAATGCCGGCTGCGAAGTGGTGACTTCTGAGACATTTGCCGCGGAAATGAGGCGGGTTTTTTCTAGTCCGCGCGCAACCCAGGAACTGCGCGATAAGAAATTATCGGATAGCGAAGTAGCCAGCTGGCTTGAAGAATTCCAAAACAATCAATTTAGACCGGATAACTCTTAATTTATTTTAATGTAATTCTGATAATTAAGATGTATATTATCTTATAGACACACTTTATCGGTAGAAAACATGTGTCGAACCACCAAAATTATGGTGGAGTTCCCTCCCTAGATGAAAGGCAGACATGTCCCCCCCATGCCTGCCTTTCGCTTTATATTGGTAAACCAGTAAAAATGAAATCAATGATTATTGTGTAAAAATGCAGAAACCCGGAATCCTGGAGATTCCGGGTTTTTTGAGCTTTTTGGCGGAGAGGGTGGGATTCGAACCCACGATACCTTGCGGTATACTCGCTTTCCAAGCGAGCGCGTTAGGCCAACTGCGCTACCTCTCCAATTGGTTAAGCGCGGATATTATACCATTTGATTTCCAAAAACCGTGAATTCTTCACGGTTTTTGTACTTGCGATTGCATTTTTCAGGACATTTAATATAATTATTTCTATTAGCGAGGTGACATATGAATGAATCGAAACGCGGAACCCTGGTAACCGGTATTGTGCTCGTGATCCTTGGAGCAGCGTTTATCATCATTAACCTGATCCCGGGAATCACACCCGTCAGGTCCTGGCCATTTATTTTTATCGTCGCAGGCGTCGGGTTTTTCCTGCCGGCGTTGATCTGGCCGGACGCGCGTGAAGGATTGGCAGGCTTATATATCCCAGGCGCGATATTCCTCACCCTCGGCGGCATTTTCCTTTTCAACACCCTCAGTGGGAATTGGGCCATTTGGGCGTTCGCATGGATTTTGATCCCTGCCAGCGTTGGTTTGGGTTTGTTCCTGGGTGCGCTCGTTGGTAAATGGGATAAGGGAGTCTACCGCACAGGCATCTGGATGATGTTGATCAGCGCCACTGTGTTCGCCTTCATGGCAGCGTTATTTGGTGATAACCTGGTGAGAATCCTGGGCGCAGTCTTCCTATTGGCAATCGGATTGGTCATCCTAATCCGGGCACTGTTGAAAAAACCTGTTGAAGGTTGAAATGTCTTCCATAACCCCCGATCTGGAGCTACCCACCCTGGTGGTCGATGACCAGCACTGGCAGACTATCCGTGTGAATAACCAGATCCCGCTGGAATACAGCGTTTCAAGCCGGATTGGATTCCGAATTTCTACACACGGATACGAATTCAAATTACCAGAGGATGCAGAATTTGACCGTCCCAATGTCATCCAAATTGTGGCAGGCAAGAACCAATT
This sequence comes from uncultured Anaerolinea sp., assembly GCA_964606265.1. Classification (GTDB taxonomy): domain Bacteria; phylum Chloroflexota; class Anaerolineae; order Anaerolineales; family Anaerolineaceae; genus UBA6107. Next base: position 28,010 of record CAZSGL010000005.1, read on the forward strand.
GTACGCCACAGCCTTTGAAGCAGGTCAGACACTCTACCCAATTGACAATGCCAACCTTGTCCCGTTGTACGGTTCAAAGCCATTTGGTGGGTTTCATCCCGGGCAGAAGGTCATCGTCGCCATCGGACACCTGGTTCCTTCATCCGAGGAACACCCCCACCCCAAGGTAACTGTTTTGTGGGCAGGGGTGGTGAATATCGTATAAGTGTCTTGCCAAACTTAAATTTCGCCGTTATAATACGCTCCATTGGGCGGTTGGCTCAGTTGGTTAGAGCGCTGCGTTGACATCGCAGAGGTCGTAGGTTCGAGTCCTATACCGCCCACACCCAAAATTGTCCGTGAGATCCGGACCCGG
>CAZSGL010000006.1:0-27978 GCA_964606265.1 uncultured Anaerolinea sp.
CCCCAACGCTGGTGAATTGCCTTTTTAATCCTAACCGGTGAGTAGACCTTCAACGCTTATACTCTGCGTAATTTCTTTATTGAAGAGAGTTCACTATCATATACTTTTTTAACGCCATCACCAATAGCTTGCTCAGTGACCCGGATATACTTCACCAATCGCTCAAACCCTCCGGGTTCAACCGAAGCCGCCTGGTCTGATCCCCACATGGCTCGATCCAGCGTAATGTGGCGTTCGACCATGCAGGCACCCAGCCCAACAGCCACCGCAGAAGTGACCAATCCTACCTCGTGTCCGGAATATCCGATGGGACAGGTGAAAGTTCTTTTCAGGGTTTCGATCATGCGTAAGTTCAATTCATGAGAGTCGCATGGGTAAGTGCTGGTGGCGTGGGTGAGGACGAGATTATCCTGCCCAATGGAATTCACCGCATTCTTGATCTGCTCCATGGTAGACATCCCGGTGGATAAGACGAGAGGCCGCCCTGTCTCCCGTAAAAGGTTCAATAATCTTAAATCGGTCAGCGAGGCTGAGGGGATTTTATAACAGATCGGATTAAAACGCTCCATGAATTGGACTGCTTCTTCATCCCAAACAGAGACGAACCAGTCGATACTCAAATCCTTGCAAAAGCGATTGATCTCATCATATTCTGCAAAGCCAAATTCTGTTTTCTCGCGGTATTCCATGTAAGTAATATAACCCCAGGGGGTTTCGCGCATCTGTCCGCGCTGGTCGGGGGGAACACACAATTCAGGGGTGCGTTTCTGGAATTTCACTGCATCCACACCTGCGTGTTTTGCAGCTTGGATTAATTTTTTTGCGTTTTCAATATCGCCATTATGGTTGATTCCAGCTTCAGCAATAATATAGACGGGCTGTCCATCTCCAATTAATCGGTTCCCAATTCTTACTTCACTAGTCATGAATTTACTCCTGTACAGATAGAAACTTATGAAGCTAAAAAGCTTCCGATGAGATTCATATCACACTGCTCGGTGCACTTAATCCCCGGGCGTAAATCAAAATGGTCATTCCGAAAAGCCATATATTTTTCGCCATTCCAAATGTCATAGAGCGATTCAGTGGCAGTGTCTCCCAGGACGATCTCATTATTGAAGTCTTCAACACACTCAACAGATTCACCATTAGATTTAATGGTCATTGATGACCATGGGAACTGGCAAAACTCAAGCCAGTGGATGGACTGGGTTTGCTGTTTGTTGTCCTCATACCACATCTGATCCTGGCTCTTAAGGTAAACATAAACATCCATACCCTTGAATGCTTCCTTAAGCCGCTCAAATTCGTCACGCTGCCAGGTTTTATTCAGATTGATCATGGTAATCACAATTGTGGTCTTGTAATTGCGCTGAGCTTTAAGATCAAGTAGCTTGATAATGTTCTTGTATGATTCAGTGAAATTACTCGCCTGACCGCGTACTTCCTTATGGCGCAGATCATCGACGCTTTCAATCGAGTATTTCACATATCCCAATCCGTTTTCAAAAGTCTCAATGGTCCTATCCATGTTGATGTTAGCGGGATTACAGGAAAAATAACTCTCCAGACCACGTTCCGTCATCCATTTTACGTACTGAGGCATACTTTTATCGAGCAGGGGGTCGCCATAGCCGTGCAGGACAATGACGCGTGGAATGACGTACAGGAAATAATGGTTCTCATTCATCTCGTTTTTCCTGACGCCATAATTACGGACTACAAAATCTTCCCACCTTGTAAGTTGTTCGCTAGAGAATGGATTCAGTTGGTCGATCACTTTTTTGAACATTTCAGGACGCATGGTTTCGATAGGCCGCGTCATGATGGTGGTACGGGGGCACATCTCGCAGCGCATATTACAGGCGTTGGTAGTTTCGATGTTGTATACTACCGGTTCACGGGAGCGGAAGGATTCGAGTTTTTCAATCAGGAATTTCCGTTCCATTTTTTCGCCATTCATCAGGCGTTTTTTTAAGTCGTAAACCTTCATGTAAAACTCGATATCGAACATTTGCCTCCAAGAGAGATTGGTATTCTTCTTTACGGTGAGAGGTCTATTGTAACCGAGAGATCAAAATATCACAAAGTTCACGCACCACACCGAATCCACCTGGTCTTGTCAGAACAAAGTCCGCTCGACGCAATACTTCGGGGTGAGAATCCGACGGACACACAGCATACCCTGCGATTGTAAAACAGGGTAAATCATTAGTATCGTTCCCGATATAGATTACTTCTTCCGGTTTGAGATTTTTCTCGAGCATTACTCGCTTTAAAGCGCTAGCCTTGTCATCCACAGCCTGCAGAACGGGGAGATTATTTTTACGACACCTGGCTTCAACAACAGGGTTACGCTCCTTGGAAATGACAAGGCATTCAACTGACCCTATTTCGCGAAGGAGACCCAGACCAAGGCCATCTCCCCGGTTGGCGGCGACCATTTCTTCACCTTTTTCATTCACCCAGACCCTGTTGTCCGTCAGGACACCATCAAAGTCCATTACCAGTAGTTTTGGGTGCGTAGGAAAAACACGCCGTTGTTTTGCAGGATCAACAATTTCCAGGTTTCCATCTCGCACTATTCCTTCTGCCTGGATCCAGTCAGCCAGAGTATCAATATCCACTGTAAAACCCGGGTCTATGATTAGCGGCAAAATAACCGAACCACTCATGGATTTCTTATTCAGGATGACCTCAGGTCGAATTGCATCAATGTGCCCGGTCTGCCAGTAAACCAGTGGCAGTTTTTGCCTTGGAGCGTTGTATGCTTCTGGAATACCTTTAACACCGATCAAAGGAAGCATGCGTCCGGAATTCTCTTCCACGCGCCACATCTTGTAGGGATTCTGCGCGGATTCTACCACTCCGCGAACTGAATCTGCTTCAGGGTGGTCAAGAAGTATCCTGACAGCATCCTCAACACAATTCACTGGACGGATCGGTGAAGTCGGCCGTAATTGAACCACGACGTCAGGCCGATAGCTTTCGTTTTTTGCCAGCCAGGTTAATGCATGTTGGAATACCGGCAGGTCGGTGGTGTTATCCTCAGCGAATTCTGCAGGCCTCATGAAAGGTGTCTCGGCGCCGTATTCTCTTGCTATGGCCGCAATGTCCTCATCATCAGTAGATACAATGGTGCGGGTAACCGCATCAGATTGAGTAGCAGCCTTGATGCTATAGGCAATTAATGGAAACCCGGCAAAATTACGGATATTCTTCCGTGGAATACCTTTAGATCCACCGCGAGCAGGGATAATTGCCAGTACATTCGGTTTTTTTACCATGCAGTCCAGCCTCCGTCCACGACCAGGTTTCCACCTGTCATATACGATGATGCATCCGATGCCAGAAACAATAAAGCGCCGTTCATTTCATCCTTGTGCGCCATTCTACCGAGGATCGTCCGTGAGGAATAGTTTTTTACAAATTGTTCTTCGTGATCATTCTCCACCCCACCCGGTGTCAGAGCATTCACGCGGATCCGGGTGCCAGCGTAGTAGGCTGCAAGAAAACGCGTAAACCCCAAAACGCCTGCTTTGCTCACCGAATAGAATACCGGTTTATAAACCATTTTCTGACCGGCCTTTTCATAAATGCGCTGATCAGGACCAACAAGACCATATGTGGAACAAAGGTTAATGATCGAGCCGCTGCCCTGCTTTACCATCAATCTGCAGGCTGCCTGGGTCACCAGAAAAACACCTGTTAAGTTCACATCGAGTCCTTGCTGCCATTGTTGTAATGAATACTCCTCAAAAGCATTGTCCAATTTTTGAGGATGCTCCGGGTCGAATTTGGGATCTAGAGCGGCGCTGTTCACCAGTACATTCATCCGCCCGGTGATGGCGATAATGTCATCCATGGCTTTTTTTACCGATTCGGGTTGAGTCACATCCATTACCAGGCCTTGAACCTTATCATTGTGTGTCTTCAACCCATTAACTGCGATATCCACAGACTCTTGATCCACATCCGCCAGGAAAACGGTTGAGCCTGCCTCTGCCAGCGTCCGTGCAAACTCTCTGCCCAGCAACCCAGCACCTCCGGTTACCAGGGAAGTTTTTCCAGCCAATGAGAACTTATCGAAGATCGTCACATCGCTCCTATAATGATTCCAGCCGTACCAATTGCCCCGTCCTGGCGGACTGGTGGACTGCTAGTGTAAGTTTTAGAGCTGCGATTCCATCATCAAAAGTACATTCCGGTAGCTCCTTACCGCTGACAACGTGCTGAAAATGCCGCATCTCGTCCAAAAAGAGTTGGTTGCGTTCAAAGCCGACAGGCGGTAGGATATCCTCCGCTTCACGTTGTCCTGACCGGTAAATAACGGCTGATGATTTGGTGTTATCAAATGTGATCGTTCCGTCTGTACCGATGAAATTGAACATGTGCTCAGACGGTTGTTGAATATAGTCCAGATGTACACTGCCCGTCATGCCGTTGCGATAGCATAAACCGATCTCAGCGGTATCCTCTACATTCAATCCCAATCCGATGGAAGAGGTAACCGCCCACACTTCACTGGGATCGCCAAAGAACCATCGCAGGTAATCCAGCGGATGACTGAGCGTATTCACCACTCCACCGCCGAGTTCCGGGCGCGCGCTGTAACTTTGGCGATAATCCTCCCAAGGGTGCCAACCGGGAAGGTATTCACCCCAATGGGCGCGATAGGAAGTAATCCTGCCAATTTCATTCTTTCGAAGCAGTTCTCTGATTTTTCGCAATACTGGATGAAACCGAAATTGAAAACCCACCAATAACCTTTTGCCATTTGCTTCAAGCGAGCGTTGAAGTTCATCCACGCGCTGCATATCATGCGAAATCGGCTTCTCCAATAGGATGGCACATCCGGCTTGTGCTGCTGGAATAGCAGCATCCAGGTGCAATGCAGTGGGGTTGGAAACAATTACCGCGTCCGGTTGATGTGCCAATGCGGTCTTAATATCAGTTTCGGTTGGTATGCCATTGATTTCGTCATCCGGCAAGGTGGATAGGTGTGAACGCAGGAGAACAAACTCCGTTTCTCCTACAGCACGCAGATTATTCAAATGTCTTCTGCCAATCGAACCAAATCCACAAATAAGTGTTTTCACAATTGATTTTTCCAGGATTAAAATTGCGCTAATCGAAATTATATCCCCCATTTTGCGGCTGACTCTGGGCAATTTTTTCTTTCTCGATAAGGCATAAATCATAATTCCGGTGACGAAAAACCAATAATAGAAATTAATTTTCATCGCTTTCATTGCAATTCTGAGGGCACATGATTGCTTTCATTTTAATCAAGCCTTTTTAAGTTAAGAGGGATGTAATGACCGAAATCTTTTGGTATGATAAAATTCAGTGAATGAATATAAGAGTCGATCATTATTTCGTTTTTCCTAAAACATTATCTAGACAAGGGTGTTCAGTAATATGCGTCGAATAGCTTTCTTGACCGGTTCTCGGGGTGAATGGGGATACATTAGACCAATTATCCGGTTGATCGAAAATGATCCCAACATGGATTACCAGATTATTGCCACTAACATGCATATGCTCCCGCAGTTTGGCAATACGGTTAATGAAATTGAACGTGACGGTTTCCATGTGATCGAAAAAATGTACATGACCTATGATGGGTTTACATCCGTTACCATGGCAAAATCTTTGGGCAGCTTATTATTGGAATTACCGACAGTCATTCAGAGATTAAAACCAGATATTTTATTACTGGCAGGGGATAGGGGAGAACAATTAGTTGGCGCAATAGTCGGTGTGCATTTGGGAATTCCCGTGGCTCATATCCAGGCAGGTGAACTTTCTGGTAATGTAGATGGAATTATCCGTCATTCGATAACAAAACTTGCTCATATTCATTTTGCAGCGAATGAAGAATTCGCTGAAAGAGTTCTGAGGATGGGCGAACAGAAGTTCAGGGTGTTTACTTCGGGGGCACCCCTGGTGGACGAGATCGTCAATGGAGATTTCACCTCGGAAGAGGAAATTAGAGAAAAGTACCGTATCGAGAAAAGCGGCAATTTTGTTTTGGCTGTTCAACACCCTGTGACAGAAGAAGAGAACTTCTCCGGCAGTCAGGTTGAGGAGACCATCGAAGCCCTTCTTGAATTAGGCTGGCCGGCAATATTTATTTACCCCAACGCAGATGCAGGCAGCGAAGGCATACGCGCCAAATTATCCAAACTAAAACGTCCCAATATCCGTTTGTTCCGAAACCTGCCACGGCAGGATTACCTGGGTTTACTACGCGTTGCTGATGTAATGGTCGGAAATTCAAGCAGCGGTGTAATGGAAGCGCCATCCTTTGGCACTCCGGCAATTAATATCGGTCGAAGACAAAACAACCGGTTGCAGGCAGCTAACGTTATCAATGTAAATTACAACAAGGATGAGATCGTTGCAGCGATTCGGCAGGGAGCTACTCCGGAATTTCGTAAGGTTGCAAGATTATCTAAAAATCCATACGGAGATGGCAAGGCGTCGGAAAGAATTGTGGAAGTGTTAAAAACAATTACGATCAATGAAGAATTATTGCGAAAAGAAATGACATATTGAGGTGAGTGCCATGATTGAACTTTTCGATCTACTCATATCTCCTGAGAGTTCATTGCAAGTTGCTTTGGAGCGCATGACAAGGAACAAAAAGGGATTGCTCATGGTTTGCGATGAGGGTGAACATCTCGTTGGGGTTATCTCAGACGGTGATATCCGCCGCGCCATTTTGAATAACGCTTTGCTAATATCATCAATTGACTCATACATGAACCTGGATCCCATATTCGCCAGGTCGATCTCAGCGGGAAAAGAGTTGCTGGAAAAGAGTAATAATGTGGCTATTCCTATTGTTAATGATGAAGGAATAATCATTGCAGCAGTGGTCCAGGGAGTAGACCAAGTTGAGGTCATTGAAAAAGTAGTAGAGACTGCACCTGCCAACGCAATAAGCGACGCCATCGCCATTATTCCTGCTCGAGGCGGCTCAAAACGGATCTATAAAAAAAATATTGCGCTTGTTGCGGGAAAACCTCTTATTGCTCATGCGATTGAAGCTGCCAGGAAAGTCCCGTCTATTTCTGAGGTGTTGGTTTCGACGGACGATGAGGAAATTGCCAGTGTCGCGCGAAAATTCGGGGCTGATGTTCCCTGGATGCGGCCAGCCCACCTGGCCCAGGATGATACACCCTCCATAGATGTTGTGATTCATGCGGTTGAGTGGGCACGAAAGCATTTAGGGCAGCAAACACAATATGGGGTGTTACTTGAACCGACGGCACCTCTTCGGACACCAGAACACATTTTATCTGCATTGGATATTCTAAAATCATCAGACGCCGACTCGGTTGTATCCGTCTCCCAAATTCCTCATGTTTTCAATCCTGAAGAATTGTTGGCAATCGAAGACCAAATACTTCACGCGCATACAACAGGACGAACTCTGGATAATCGGTTGCCCCGCGGAAAACAGACTCCGCTTTATGTTCAGAATGGTCTCGTCTATGCATTTCGTCTGGATATGCTTTTAAAGAAAAAGAGCCTTTACGGTGACAAATGTTTACCGCTGATCATCGATTGGAATTATTTCCTGGATATCGACTCACCAGCTGACCTGGACTTCGCTGAATACAAAATAAATTCCTTAAATAAGAGTACCGGGAGAAAGTAAATATGAATCGCATACAGATCTCTGACCGTTGGATCGGTGAAAACGAGCCGTGTTTTATTATTGCTGAAGCTTGTGACAATCATTTGGGCGATATGACTGCAGCAAAGGAAATGGCACTGCAAGCAAAACTAAGTGGAGCCGACGCGGTAAAGTTTCAGCACCATCTGCCAGACGAAGAAATGTTGCGTGACGGCGTTCCGATGTCCAGTAATTTCAATATGCCCTTATACGAGTTTCTTCAAAAATATGCTTTAACCCTTGAACAACATTATCAGCTTATGGATTACTGTAAGGAGATAGGTATCATTTACCTATGCACTCCCTTCAGCCGTAAGGCTGCTGAAGAAATCAATGAGATGGGAGTAAAGGCTTTCAAAATTGGGTCGGGTGAATTAACAGACATCCCCACTTTAAAGGTGATAGCCTCATTTGGCAAACCCATGATCCTTTCCACCGGTATGTCTGAAGTATCTGAAATAAATGAGACTCTTCAAGCCATCCTTCCGATTAATAAACAAATTATCTTGATGAATTGCACTTCTGAATATCCGCCCAAGTATTCCGATATTAACCTGGGTGTGATCATGCAGCTCCACGATAAATTTGATCTGATCATCGGCCATTCGGACCATACACCTGATATTTACACATGCTTTGGAGCAGTGGCAAAAGGTGCCAAATTACTTGAAAAGCACTTGATCCTTGATCGACGCCAGCCGGGTCCTGACCAAAGCGTGTCCATTGAGCCATTTGAATTGTACCAATTGGTTCAGGGAGTAAGACGGATTGAAGCAGCCCTTGGAGACAAGAAAACACTCCAGGAATTGGAACGACCTATCCGGGCATGGGCGCACCGCAGCGTCGTATCTTTAGTCAATATTCCAAAGGGACAAAAAGTTGAACCTGCGATGGTGTGGACAAAACGACCTGGAACTGGGATCCCTGCAAAGAATCTCGAAAAAGTTATCGGTCGCGTCGCCAAGGTCGAAATTCCCGCAAATCACTTGATTTCCTGGGATGAATTAGAATAACATTTTTGCGCTTTTTGGAATTGTAAAAAAAATTAACCTGGTGCCTACCAGGTTAATTTTTTTGATGTGTAAATTACGCGGATAATATAAGAGATTACTCTTGTAATAAAGACAGAATGTACTCGGCTGTCTTCCCTGTGGATTCGCCGTTGAGGTAGGTCAATTCTTCCTTGACAAATTTAGCCCGGTTTTCCCGGTGAAGCTCAGGATGTTCCAGGTAACGGTCCAATTCGTGGATAAGTTCCTCGGTTGTGAAAGCATTTACAGCTGCGTCGGCTTTGACAACCCGGGCTGCAGTTGGTAGTAATGGAACCTCGTGCAGGGGAATCCAAAAATTATTAGGCCACCCTCCCTCAGAATCAATGCAGCAACTGACTATCGGTCGGTCTTTTATTGCAGCTTCTAACACCATGGTTGAGTAAATAGTTACCAGAACGTCGCAATAAGCCATCATGGAGGCTTTTTCAGGGAAGTCTTCTCCTGAATACCGTGGAACACCACCTCCCGTGGCTTTTGGTGCAATCACATGAACATCAGGGCACTCTTGAACAATTTTCAGGATCTGCTCACGCTCTTCCTGGTAATGTTTTTGCGATTTGAAGTGATTGGGATGCAGACGGATTAGGAGTTGAGCAGGTTGAGAGAGTAATTTCTCCTTAATGATTCCGATCAGGATTTTTATGTTATTGAGGTTTGGCGAAATACTGAGTGCTGTGGCAACATAAGCAATCAGTTTTTTATGGGGATCGAGATTATGTTCTTTGAAATACAGTTCACGCGGGAGAAGCCAGGAATTGTGAAGATAGCCGTCATAGAGCGGCATACCTCCAACGTGCAGGTTTTCTTCTGGCCAATCAAGTCCGGCGGAAAGCTCGTGCACTTGAATTTGCGACCAGACACTGGCATAATCCACCCTGGCTCCGGGTAAACCATGAGAACAGGGATTGTCCCAACCTATGACAGTCATCAAAGTTGGAATGTTGCGTTTGATCACCTCACGGAGGAAATAGCGGTCGAGCCGCCAGCCTGCAGTTCCAGAAATCACCAGGTCAGGCTTGTATTTATCCAGGACATCGCCAAAAATATTCGTGGTGAAAAGTCTGGTCTGGAATTTATCGAACAATTTTCTGGCCAGTTTGGACCCGCGCAACAACCAGATGATCGGTCGCATGGAAATCAAGAGGATTTTCCAGCGGCCTTTGGCTTCATACTCCTTGCGCTGGCGATGCATATCCACATAAGTCAAAGGAACCGTGTACGACATACTCGCGCCGCGTATATATTCGATAATTTCCTGCAAAGCAGAATGATATGTAATCCGGTAGTGGTCGGTCTGTTCTTCACGTGAAGAAATAAATGAAATATTTTTAAACTGGCTGTAATTAATCCGTAATTTTTCGACCAATTCAGATTGAACGAGGAATACCAAACTTACGCCGTTTTCTGTTAACTTTTTAGCTAAATCAGTATTAAGGTAATTAGCCAGCATTAATCCGTGATCTGAATAAACCAGAATTGTCTTCAATCCAAATCCTCTTTTTTAAAACCGATCAACTATTGTACCAACGAAAAATTTGATTGTAAATTTTCATCAGTAAACCCTTAACCAGGCGAATTTCCAGGAACTTTTTAACAAATCCCAGGTGTCGCCTCTCCATCACCCGTGTTTTTTGTTGATTCTTTGGTAAAGAATTGCTCATATTCATTGACAGAGGTTCAGGAAGCATTAAACGCAAATATCCTGCGTCATTTACGAGTTCATCCAACTGCAGCACCTGACCCATCGGACGGTCCATCTGAAATGGGAGAAACCTGGAAAGGGTTTCCTTGCGCGTTGTAAACTGCCAGTGGGAAGCCCCTACTTGCGCGATCACACCTTTATACTCGAGCCTGGTGTCCCTGGTCGACTCATACACATTTCGGATCTCATTTTCATTGACGCCCAGGCTCAAGTTGAATTCGAGGAAGGTCTCCCACGGGATTAGTTGTCCTTCCTGCATCTTAACCCCAGGGTGGGTATTTGCCCATTTTATCGTGTTTGAATATAACGCCTCTCGCGTTCTAAACGGTCGGGCAGTCACCATTCCAACATTTGGATAAGTTACAAGCACCTCGACCGACCGCGTAAGCCATCCAGGGTAAAAGTAAACATCATTGTCCGCATAGGCGATAATTTCTCCAGGGGCTCCTGCCAGGATGATGTTCCAGGCTCCCCCCTTTCCAATATTCTTGTCAGAAAGGAAGAGATACTGAATTCTTCCCTGGGTTTGCATTTCGACCAGGTAATCTTTAACCTCCACACAAGAACCGTTATCAAATACCAATAAGTCGTAATCCATGTCGGTGTTCGCCCAGATACTTCCGAGGCAGGATTTCAAAACCTCCAGCATATTGGCATAAAAGCCACTTTGGAAAGGAATATAGTTGAGGATTGCCACTGTTACCTTTTTTGGTTTCGGAACACTCGTCATCCCTTTTGCCGGGTTTTGACCTTGCCGCATAAGTTTAGTCCTTTCGATTCGTAGATTGTGACCCCAATTTACGGATACTGGCATAAGCCTTTTTGGGATGAAGCAAATTGTACGCCAATTCACTTAGGAATCGAGAGTGAAGGTTCACTATTGGAAAAATTTCCAATTCTCTTAAGAGTCTTCTCCAGGTAAATCTTTTCTTGCTTATCTTGCCATTCTTAATAACCCAATTCGCATCCAACAGGGTGAAAATATTTCTTCTTCCACCAGCCAGGCGCACATTTTCCTCCGTTTCGGGCAAATGGTAGTGTGGTTTCCCGTCTGGGAGATGACTGTAATCATGCTCCTGGTGAATGATATGGACGCTTCCCGTCGCGTCTATAGTCTTCCATCCACGCTGGCGCGCCTCATAGATCATCCAATTATCCCAGCCTGCTCGTCCGATTGCAAATTCAGGGATGCGCGCAAAACACTGGCGTGGATAAATAAAATAGTCACTGCCCATGGGTTTGTGCAGCAGACCGTGCATTCCACACTCCTGGCGTAACCGCTCCTGCCATCCAGCGCTGAACGATAGTTCGCTGCGCACGTTCAGGTCCCAACGCTGCCCAATCAATAGAAACATCGGGGTCATCGCCATCACCTGGTGAGCAACTGAAACAAAATCCTGCATCAGAAGAATGTCAGCATTGACATATGCCAGCAGGGGCGATTCATTCTGCTCGCGAGCTGTTTGAAAGAGTGAGTCGATCAGCGGGGTGCCAAATGAATTCTTCTTGATTTCGCGGATATGCTGTACACCAAGTTTTTCTGCGTTCTCGGCAATTCCATCTTCATCACCCAGTAGCAGGATTTCCACCGAATCACCGAGTGACTGCCAGGAGCGGATGGCATTGCGCTGGATCATGGCGATATGCGGATTGGTAAACGGTTTGGGGGCAGTGAAGAGGGTTATTGTCTTCATTTATTACCGCTGGGTTCTATTTTTTCCACATCAAACATGGTCTTATGTTTTACAGATCTGTTGATCCGCGCCAGGTCAGGATCATTCAAGAACAATTCCAGTACTTCTTCCCAGGTAAAATCATTCCTGCCGCCCAGGCGCAGGATGACCTCGCGCAATAGAGCCAGATCTTCAGGTGTATCCAAAGTCCAGCGCATGTACCCATAATCGTCATCACTGTGATATTGAGTCACCCGAAACCTGCCCGGCACTTCATATAGATATGGCATGACGTGCTCACGGTGGTGTTTTTCGGTGGCGAGTTTCCAGGCGGTTTCCAGCGCAGCGAATGTGCACACTTCAACATCCAATCCAATCGGAAAGCTGCGAGTGAAGGGCGGCGGCAAGCGGTTACAAGAAAAGTCCGACGGGGGGTCGAACAAACCATAGATAACATCGTCAATCAACTCCGGGTCGATCAAAGGACAATCACCAGTCAGGCGCACGACGATTTCAGCATTGAATAGCATGGCGCATTGGTAATAGCGGTCAAGTACATCCGGCAGGCTGCCACGGAAAACTGGTGTTCCAAGTTTTTCGCAGAGCGCAACTATCGGATCATCCGTGGGGTCCGTTGTGGTGGCGACCACCGTCTCGCTGACCAGTTTCGAACGCTTCACTCGTTCGATCATGCGATCCAGTACTGGGCGTCCACCCAGGTCAAGCAGAACTTTGCCTGGTAGGCGAGTGGAACTCATACGCGCCTGGATGATAGCAATTACACGTTTTTTCATCTGCCACTTTCCCGATGAATCGCAAGTGCCTGTTCATATGCCTGGAGTAAAACTGGAAAATTTTTTGTCCAGTCTGCCCCATCTTCAGCAACCTCGCGATTATGGGCACCAATCATTGCCCAATAGTTCCTGGCTGATACAGCCTGCAAGATCTTATGCATGAGATCATCTGCATCGTTATCCGGGAATATCCATCCTTCACGACCATGACAGACCCATTCCTTGTTAGAGGGAATATCAGAAACGATGGCTGGTAGACCACATGCCATTGCTTCCATAAGAGAAACCGAGGAGCCATCTGTATGTGAAGCTGTCAGGTAGAGGTCCGCGCTATTGTAGATATCCGGCAGGGTGTCCAGGTCTGCAAATCCTCCAAAGTGCACCATTTCCTCCAACTCAGCATCGTGTACAAGGCCGCGGATAGCTTTTTCTTGCGAACCCTTTCCGAATAACAGCAGCCGTAAGTTGGGATTTTTCTTAAAAGCACCGATGAAACTCTTCACCGCAACATCCACACCATATTGAGGTTCCATGGAGCGGTTGCAAAGAAGAACGGTATTCTCCAGCCAGCCGAGATCTCTTCGCAGGGTTGCAGTGTTTCGTGGCGCAAAATGGTTGAGGTCAACTCCCCAGGGAAATTTCTTGTACCGCAACGCGGGAAACCCGAATTCAGCAGCCTTGTTGAAGATAGCCTCGCAATCGCCCACCAGCACATCAGTCCTGCGCAGTACAAAACCTGTCACCAGGCGCCACAACCAGTTGTAATCGCTTTTTCGCAGCAGGTCGAACCCCCATGACATAGTCACCAAGGGGTGAAACCTTACCAAGGCTGCGCGGAAAGCCGGACCCTGGATTGGACCTGCGTGGATAAGGTCAGGTTTGAAAGCCCGGATAACTTTTTTAAGCTGAATAACCTGGCGCAATAATCCACGCCAGCCATTTCCTATAGACGTCCAAGGTATTAGGCTCACATTTGCCGGCCAGCCGGAAGATATCCCCTCCATGCACAATACTAAAATCTCATGCTGTGTTTGAGCCAATGCCCGGGTGAAACGCAAGTCGTGGGGGGATTGCCCGTTGGTGAAATAAAGAACTCTCATGGATTGACTGACTGCCTATTCTCCCAGGTCTGTCCAGCGAATTTCCTTACCAAATGGCAGATCCTTCAGGGCATGGGTACCAACCACCTGAACCACTTCCGTGGGTTTGATAGCGCCAGTCGTCGCAGGACGCAGCACATCCAGCATTTCGCGGGTGATTTGCTCCCCTGCTTTAATATCGCGGGCTGCTCTCACGCAGCGGCGTTGCACGATGCTTGTATGCTTCTCGTTTGCCGTAATGAATTTATCAGAAGAACCAAGGGCTTTTTCCAGTTCTCGCGTCCGATCCACCATATCCCGCCAGGTCTGCGGTGTCATGCTAAAGGGATGATCCGGTCCAATTCGAGAAGTGTCATCAGTAAAATGTTTCTCGATGACCCGCGCTCCAAGTGCAACCGCTCCGAGAACGGCAGCGTGCCCGTGTGTATGGTCAGAAAGACCTAGAATAACCTGCGGGAACATGGTGTGGTAGGTGTTTAGCACCCTTAAATTAATGTGTTCGAAATTAACCGGGCTGGTAGTGTAGTTGGTATTACATTGCAACAATACCACCTGTGGATTGATAGCCAAAAGGGTATGCACTGCTTTTTGAACGTCTCCGATATCCGCAGCACCTGTTGAAACAATGACGGGCTTGCCCTTACGAGCAATGTATTCCAACATTTCCAACCAATCCACATCCCCCGAACCTATCTTATGGGCGGGCACGAAAGGATCAAGGTAATCCACGGCTTCAAAATCATAAGGTGAGGAGAAATAATCTATCCCCACTTTGTCGCATTCCTCTTTTAACACAGGTGTCCAATCAAAAGGAATCGAGGCTTCTGCATACACCTGGAAGACGGATTTCTTCCAGGTCGCCTGGTGGGATACCTGCCCTTTCATGGCGTTGAAACCATAATCAGACACGATCTTTGCGGCGCGGAAATTCTGGAATTTTGCCGCATCAGCACCTGCTTCTTTTGCCAGTTGGATGAGAAGTTTGGCACGTGCCAAATCGCCATCATGGTTCGCAGAGATATCAGCGATAAAGTAGGTGGGATGGTCTTCACCAACTACATGATTGCCAATTTTTACCTGCATCCTGTCCTCCTTGCTCGAATGGATCGGATTTACGCCATAGATTTGATCAATTCCGGGAATCCATGCCGGTACTGATCAAAGAATTTTGTTAAACCTTGCTCAAAAGCTGGCAACGGGTGCCCTAACGCTTCCGTTAGCTTCTCTGTTGCCAGTGTGAGGTTCGGGGAGCGCGCAGCAGTTAAACCGCTGTCTGTTACAGAAGCAGGGGTAACCAGGCTCTCGTCAAACCCAAATTCCCTGGCGATTGCCACGCCAAAATCATATTTCGACATGCCTTGCGGTCCCACACAGTGGTAGATACCCTTGAGATCATGTTTAACTGCCTCTAGCAAAGTGGCAGCCAAATCTAGTACCATCATCGGGCAAAAGAGAACATCAGTAAACCCCTTGACTGCTTTTCCCGCTGATAGGTTGTTTACAAAGAATTCCGCCAGACTGCGGGTTCCGCTGATGCTCCAACCATAAAAATTCACTCGTGCCACCAGGGCATCCGCGTTGGTATTGAGCACAGCCATCTCTCCATCTCTTTTGGTGCGTGCATACACGCTCAATGGCTTGGGTTCCTCAGTTTCTGTGTAACCTCCACGTTGACCATCAAAGACGGCGTCAGTGGAGATATGAATCAATTTGACCTGGTGCCTTGCCGCGGCATGCGCCAATTCTCCTGGCAGAATTGCATTAACGGTTTTGGCATCATCCGGGTGTTTTTCGCATTCATCCACGTTTGCCATGGCAGCGCAATGCAGGATGACCTCAGGTTGAAACTCATCCAGCAAGTGGTCGAGCATTCCCTTTTCTGTGAGATCTGCCTGGCGGGTTTTGAAGTTTACCCAGCCAAGTGGATTGCGGTTATCCACCCCGGTGACCTGGTGGTTTTTTCCATCCACAGCAAGGGCAAAGTTCAAACCAAGCAACCCGGAAGCCCCGGTTACTAGGAACCTGCTCATTACAATTTACCGGCTTTGTAATCTGCCTCAATGGGGGCTAAGATCTTACGGATCTGATCCACGTCCAGCCATTGGGTATTAGTATTCGAGGCGTAGCGGAAGTCATCTGAAAGGAGACTTCCCTTGGTTTCCCAATCCCTTCCGAACCACAAGGACTCGGCAGGTTGTACCACGTACATATCCGGTAACTCCACTGTCTGGCGAGCTTCATCCTCAGAGATCAATACTTCGTGAAGTTTCTCGCCGGGTCGGATGCCTATAATATCGATTTTCGCGTTCGGAGCTATTGCCCGTGCCAGATCGGCAACGGTGCAGCTGGGGATTTTGGGGACAAACACTTCGCCACCATACATGGTTTCAGCAGCACGGATGACAAAACGTACACCCTGCTCCAGGCTGATCCAAAAGCGGGTCATGCGATCATCGGTGACGGTCACCTTGCCTGTTTCGCGTTGTTTGAGGAAAACTGGTACCACTGACCCACGACTGCCAACAACATTTCCGTACCGTACGCAGGCAAATCGTATTTCGCGTCCGCCGGCATAGGCATTGGACTGCACAAAGAGTTTTTCAGCAGCCAGCTTGGTAGCTCCATACAGGTTTACGGGGTTGACTGCCTTGTCAGTGCTGAGTGCCACGACACGGCTCACATCGGAATCAATGGCAGCATCAATCACGTTGCCGCTGCCCAGAATATTTGTCTTGATGGCTTCCATGGGATTGTATTCGCATGCAGGAACCTGCTTGAGAGCGGCAGCATGAATAACCACGTCCACGCCATCAAACGCTCGTTTGCATCGATCCTTGTCACGGATATCCCCGATGAAATAACGCAGGGAGGGATGATTGTATCCAGCAACGCGCATCTCATGCTGTTTCAACTCGTCCCGGCTAAAAACGATAATCTTGGAGGGGTGGTATTCATCCAACATAATGCGGATGAATTTTTTTCCAAAGGAACCGCTGCCCCCGGTAACTAAAACCACTTTTTTTGTCCAATCCATGCTGACCTCTTTTTTGCAGTTGTCTGATCTAATTTTCGTATGATTCGAACAATCAATTATTTTTGAATGCCCGCTTAATCATGCGCAGGGTGTAATAGAGTTTAGTGTCACTAAATTTCTTTGTGGGGAGTTTTCGGCTGGGAGTGTACGGAAATTCTGCCAACTCCGGCCAAAGATAAGCAGTGATGCTGCGTTGAGCGATATGCAATGGGTAAGACCGGTACTTGGGATCGATCCCTTGCATGATGGTGAAGAATTTACGGCAGTTGAACAGGGTGAATTCACTTTGCGCCACATTAAAGATCATGTATCCCATATCGTACCAGTTGCCAACTTCGATCTCCCAGGAGAGCAGATCGAGCAACTTGACCCCGTACTTTTCAGATGGTCGGGCCTCCTCCAGCCAGGCACGCAGGTTATTCACTACTAACGGAGCATCACCGAGCGCCATCAATGAAACGATGTCTTCTAAAGTTACCGATGGTGGATGAATCCCCAAACCAAAGTAGCGGCAGCGTATGATCTCTGAGATCGTTCCCTTGAGGATGACCCGGTCGGAAGGAATATTCGCAATACGGCCGGCGACGATATCGACCCAGTCTGCTTTTAACCCGGCGAAATTCTTATTATAGAGTTCGGATACCTCATCACTTGCTTTAATACGGCAATCATACACAGCGTGATTGAACCCTAATTTTGCTGCCATCTGGGTTGGCACCCGGACATCATCGCTTTCATTGGTGAGATGCCGATAGAGCAATGAGAAGGCTGGAATATCCGAGATGAAATCTTTGCAAGCTGAGAATACCAGGCGGCTGTCCAACCCGGAAGAAAGCGATACAGCCAGAGGAAAACGATTGTGGGCGCTGGTTAACAAACCCTTGAGCATATTTCCCAATACCGGAATGGACCCCTCGAATTCATAATGTTCCAGTTTTTGGTAAGGCCAGTAACGCGCAGGTTTTTTGGTCTGAAAATCGAAAAGATGGTTCGGCAACAATTGTTTGACTTCTGAGAATGGAGTACATTCTCCCGGCCACCAGGCTTCGGTGCGTTCCTTAAACCGTGGAGAATTGGAGTATTCCCGGGATTCATCCGATTCAGTCAACCCGAGTTGTTGAGCTAACAATCCAGGCTGTGTCGCCAACCATGCTTCACCATTAGCATTTATATGGTAAAAAACGGTTTGCGTTCCACCGGCATCATTAAATACCAGGTTAGCTCCATTGCCGGATAGAAAGATCAACCAACACCCGCCTAACGTTTCTGTCGCGCGGATGAACTCTTCACCAGTCTTTGATTTTGTGCAAAGGTTATTCAGAATGTCCACATCAAAATGCTGCGGTTGATCCGGATCAAGAAGGAATCCAAGTAAAAGTGCATTAAACCCGTTCGTATTAACCTGAACAACATTCAGATCAGGATGAGTAGAAAGCCAACCAATCGCCCCCATATCAGTGTACTTCCACCCGGGAAGTTCTAATCTAGCCGGACTTAAGAAGAACTGACCGCGATACAATCTTTCGTGGATTTCAATATTCTCAACCATTGCCACTCCTTTTACATCCTAATCTGGCTTAGTTTATCGAAGGTGTGTTTACTTCTTTTTTTCCAACAGGAGATTCCTGGATTTTTTTGTGATTATCGGTGTGCCTCAAGTTCGTCCAATCCAACGGTTCACCAATCAAGTAACGGAATGTGTTGCCGTACTTCTTCTTTCCTTCCTTGCTAAAAACCTGTGAGATTTTATGGTCTTCATAATCCTGCCATAGTTTGATATGCCATGGGAACGGCAACGGGAAGGTAAAGAAAAAGTGGTAGGCATACTTCCAGGCCAGATTAATCTTCTCCTTTGAGAGCCTAAACTGCTTGGGTTTCTCAAGGATGGTTCCCAAAAGTTTGAAATATTCCACCCAGGAATTCGGGTCGCTTGTAAAACCGCGATCGCGGTAATGCGTTTTACCTGCCACTATCACAGGCAAGCCTTTGAGCGCCATTTCCAGCCCAACTGTCGTGGTGTACACCAATCCCACATCGGCGATGTCCACCAGGTCATAAGTATTGACCTTCTCCTCCGGATGGATCACATGTATGTACTCTGGTAATTCTGGCAATGTCTGCTTCACCACATCGACCATGGAATATTCGCGCGTGAGGATCTCTCCAGGATGAATTCTGATCACGAGTTGAATATCCGGTCTTCCAATGAAATAGAGAATTGTGCGGCTGATCCAATCAGCCATCGTTTTGCTGAACACTTGCCTGCCTAACGTCAGACTGTCTCCTAAAACATTTGTCGCCAATAGAACCACAGGTCGATTATCCAGGTTCAGGGATTCCCGGACTGACGCTGTTCCCTGGGATGGGAGGCTTTGCCATTGCCGGGTGAAGTTACCATTCGTTCTGGCCTGCTGCCTGTTTTCGAAAAGCGATTTAATGCGGTTTAATTGCTCTCGGGTAAGGTTTTGATCTTTCCAGGCTTCCCACATGCAGGAAGTGTCCTGTCGCATGATCTCCGCATTTTGTCCAAGCCAGAAAGCATCCTTTTGGTCACTGAATTCGTATGTCATCACCGGGATCTTCAAATATTTCGCGATTCGATAAACAATACCAAATTCAAGGATCGTTCCATTGGGCACAACCACCACATCAGGCTTGTTTGACCTCAGCCAGGAAAGTACCGATTGCGCTGCCTCAAGGTTACGTTTGTACCTGAATTTATAAGTTACGGATGTCGTATCAACGTCCTCGATCTGTAAGGTGTACTGGGTGTCAAAGATCGTCACTTCATTGATCGCATCTTGAACAGCTTTTGGCAGCAGCATATAAGACGCACGATTTGAAAGTAGCGAAACTGTTTTAATTATTGGAGCAGCTTCCTGCATGATCTTCTGGGTGTACAAATTCTGTCGGCGCAAGTCAAATTTATCCTGATCTTTGTGCCAGTCAGCATAAGGGTAATAACCTAAAGTCACGTCATGATTATCAACAGCTAATCCGATCGCTGTCATGGTTACTTGTTCGATCCAATAATGCATAGCCCCAAAAATGAAAATTTTCTTGCCGGGAAACTTGGCGTTTTTCTTTGCGGCTATCGCTTCGGACACCACCTCAGGTAAAACTTCCTGCAGCCGCCGAAGTGCAAACCGGGTGTTTACACCATTCGAATTCTTTCTTACCAACCAGAAAAGTTCAGCCGTTAATGGTATATTGCCTAGAAGTTTCTTCAGTGTGCTAGTCTTTTCGTCTGTCATTATTTTTCCTCAATTTGCCAATTTAACCGGGGACGGGTAACGCCCTGGCGTGTTTCTGCCCAGTGCATTCCCGGCGCACCGGCTGCATTCACATTAAAAACCACTGCGTTGGCGTCCTGGAAATAACGCTTGACTCTAAAAACGGATGCATTCATCCCAACCACGAAACGACCTTCGTTGAGCATATCGGCTGGTAAGCTGCAGCGGCTGATGTATCGACCTGCCTTGCGTGTTGTCAGTCGATTGAACTCCTCCGGATCATCCGTATCAAACCAGATGACCACAACCTCACCTCGCATGGACATCAGGTAGATTCCAACGCGCAATCCTGTGATGGGTGCATCCAATTCATACTCGACCTCAATGCTCAATGGATCGATGGAGCGTATTGAATCTGATGCCTGCCCACGATTGTTTACGACACGCATACTCACCGGTCGGAAGGGTTTGGAATCCTCGGGAATTTCGGAGGCTTTCCAGCTGCGTTGCCCTCCCTTTTCATAATCATGAGAGAGGTAATAGTCCACCGCCTCCTGGCTGTTTGCACGCCGGACCATTTTTCCGTGGTCCAGGATGATACATTCCCTGGTAAGCCGGGTGACTGCGCTCATATTATGTGAAACAAAGAGGACAGTTCTACCCTCGCCTGCCACGTCACTCATCTTGCCCAGGCACTTCTTTTGGAACTCGGCGTCGCCAACTGCCAACACTTCGTCCACGATCAGGATCTCTGGTTCAAGATGGGCAGAAACAGCAAACGCCAGGCGCATATACATACCGCTGGAATAACGCTTTACCGGAGTGTCAATGAACTGCTCGATCTCAGAAAATGCGATTATCTCATCAAATTTCTTCTCGATCTCAGCGCGTTTCATTCCCAGTATGGCGCCGTTAAGGTATACGTTCTCCCTCCCGGTCAACTCTGGGTGAAACCCTGTGCCAACTTCAAGCAGGGAACCAACACGACCGCGGATCTCCACCTTTCCTTCGGTGGGTTCCACCACTCGTGAGAGAATCTTTAGCAGTGTTGATTTACCTGCGCCGTTTTTGCCGATGATGCCCAATACCAGTCCTTTTTCGACCTCAAAATCAATATGACGCAGTGCCCAAAAGGTTTCGCTGCCAGTAGGGTTGATCAACGTTTTGAGTGGGGTGCGCAAGGTTTCAACGATCTTCTCACGCAGGGTCTGGTAACGGTTAACCTCCGTAAAGATGTTGTACTTTTTGCCGATGTCGGCGACAGTGATAGCGTAATTACTCATAAATATCCTAGATCATGTCCGCAAAAACACGTTCCATTCGGCGGAAGAAGAAGAGCCCGGAGATGAAAACGACCAGCGCAATCACTGAGGAAATCCCGATGCTCACCAACGAAATGGATTCAGGTGTACCCAAGAGCGCCCAACGGAATCCGTAAACCACCCCGCTCATTGGGTTGATCGAATAAAGCCACTGCCATTTCTCTGGCACCATGCTGGAGGAATAAACAACCGGAGAGATGAACATCCACAACTGGGTGATGAAAGGCAGCATGTAATTAATATCGCGATACATCACCAGTAACGCCGAAAACCACAATCCCACTCCCATGGCAGTGATCATCGCCAGCAGCAGGAATAAGGGGAGCCACAGCACATTTATAGTTGGCGCGATCTGGTAATAGATCATCATCCCGATCAGGATGATAAAAGCGATGAGAAAATCCACCAGGTTGGCGAATACCGAAGAAAGAGGAACAATAATACGGGGGAAGTAGATCTTGGAAACCATACCCCCGCTTTGAAGCATGGAACGGGCTGAGACCTGGAGAGCTGATTCGAAAAACCCCCACGGCAACAGCGCAACATAGGCAAATATCGGGTAAGGGATGCCATCTGATGGAACCTTGGCGAGAGTACCAAAAAAGATACTGAACACCACCATATTCATGAACGGTTTGAGGATAGCCCACAACACGCCTAGAACAGATTGCTTGTAGCGCACCTTGAGATCACGCCAGGTAAGGAAATAGATCAACTCACGGTAAAGCCACAGGTCCTTAAGGTTTAGAGGAACCCAGCCTTTTACGGGCTTGATCACTACCAGTTCTGGTAGACGGCTGTTTTCCAGCGCACTCTGTTTCATCGATTACATCCCCGTCTGCATCTGCGTCTTGTACCACTCGATCGTACGACGCAATCCTTCTTCAAAATTCACCCGGGCTTTAAAACCGAATTCCCGGTCAGCACGATCCACATTCAACCGTCGTCTAGGCTGCCCATTGGGTTTGGTGGTGTCCCAGATCAGTTCACCCTCAAATCCGGTCAGGCGGGCGATTAAAGTGACCAGATCCTTGATGCTGATCTCCATGCCAGAGCCCAGGTTGACCGGTTCTGAACCATCGTATTTCTCTGTCGCCAACAGAATGCCTTCCGCGGCGTCTTCAACGTATAAGAATTCGCGCGTCGGGGATCCATCTCCCCACACCTCGATCGAGGGCAGGTTGGCAGCTTTGGCTTCCATGCATTTCTTGATGAGCGCCGGGATGACATGCGATGATTGCGGATTGAAATTATCCCTCGGACCGTAGAGGTTCACCGGCATCAGGAAGATGGAATTGAACCCGTATTGCTGGCGGTATGCCTGAGATTGGACTAATAACATCTTCTTAGCCAACCCATACGGGGCATTAGTCTCTTCAGGGTAGCCGTTCCACAGGTCATCTTCTTTAAAAGGGATCGGGGTGAACTTGGGGTAAGCGCAAATAGTGCCAAGCGCGACGAACTTTTGCACACCGCGCAACCAGGCTTCATGAATCAATTGGATACCCATCATCAAGTTGCCGTAGAAAAAATCTGCCGGATGTTCACGGTTGGCACCGATACCGCCGACCATGGCTGCCAGGTGTATGACGATATCCGGTCTGCTGTCTGCGTACATTTGCTTGATCGAGTCAATTTGCACCAGGTCATACTTTTCGATGGTGGGGACAAATATCTCTTTCACCCCGCGTTCCTGGAGTTTTTTGGTTACAAAGGAGCCCAGGAATCCAGCTCCGCCGGTAACGCAAACCCGTTTATCCTGCCAGAATGAAGTGTCTGTCATGATTCGTGATGATCCTCCATTTCGAAAAATACCTTCAACCCGACGATGCGCAAGGTTGGCAAGTTCGGCTCAGCAGAAACCTCGATTTTGTGTTCCATGCAGGTCAACCTGCAGACCTCTGCAACATCGCCATTACCGTCAATGCGAAGGGTGCGTACACCAGCAGTGTATGCTTCATTAATGGCAGTCACCACACGCTCCCTGACCAGCCGATAGAGGTTGAATGAGTTCTGGATGTAATCAAAAGTAAGCCTGGCGCGTAGGGCAATCCCCTCAGGCGTGATGATGTACTTCAGTTTTTTGCGTTCCGCGCGGCTGACTTTGACGTAACCCTTTTCCACCAGGCGTTTGAGGTGCCAGTTAATGGTGCCGACTGCCACTTCAAGCCTCGAGGCCATATCGGCCTGGGTGATATCGGGGTCTGCTTCAATATGCTCAAGGATGACCAGATCGCGTTCTGTACTGGTTTCGATGCTCATGTGTCTCCAATATTCAACTGTTGAATTATAAACCACAGCGGATATTGGGTCAAGGGTGACGCGGGAAGAGCCGCCTTAAGGCGGCTCTTAGGGTTTCAGTTGATGGGTTACACTGCTTGTTCCTCGCGGAATACCAGGTAAGAGTAGAAAATTGTGACCGACGCGGTAGCAAATACCGGAAGAATTTAGCTCGCTTATCCTGTGCCTGATCCTTTTTGGCGGGGAAACCAGGGGATGAACGCGCTGGTCGACTCCACGTATTCCTTGTAGCCGGGGCGCGTTTCTAGGGTTTTCTCCAATAACGCCACACCGGAGACGCGCAGGAGGAGAATGGTCATCATGATCGGGCTGAATATCGTCCACCAGCCGCCCGCTGCCAAGGCGATGAGATAATATCCCCACCATTGAGCGGAATCGCCAAAGTAATTGGGGTGGCGCGAGTAACGCCATACCCCGGTATTCAATACTTTTCCCTTGTTTGCCGGGTTCTTCTTGAACCGGGTCAATTGAAGATCGCCGGCAGCCTCAAAGAAGAATCCTACTGCCCACAGAGCAGCACCGACAAAGTCCAGTGCTGTCAACCGGGTGGAGCGTGAGCTAAACTGGGCAGCCAGCAGTGGAGCCGAGATCACCCACAGGAGAATTCCCTGCAGGAGGAAAACCTGGAAGAAACTTACCCACCACCACTTTTTTCCGTTGTCCGCGCGCCATTTTTGATAACGGAAGTCCTCGGGTTTTCCCGCGTTGCGCATGAGAATATGCAGTGACAGCCGCAACCCCCACAAGGTAACCAGTAGCGCGACAAGAATCTTACGCACTGGCAGACCATCCGGTGAAAGAGCAAAATACAACCAGGCAACAATGACAAACCCGGTTCCCCAGAAAATATCCACAATGCTGGAATTCTTCAGTTTCAGGCTTAGCAACCAAAGCAGGATCATGCAAGCCATGATCACCGCGAAACCGATTCCATATACTTCAAGGAAGGTCATTTGAAACCTCCGGTTAGACTCCTGGTGACGCAGGCAAACCCGATGACACCCGGCCCGATGTGCGCGCCGAGGACGGGGTTGATGACCTCGACCCATGTGTCTGAGGACGGTAATAAATCTTGTATATCATCCTTGAGTCCTTGAACATGCTCCATTGAACCTGAGTAGAGGATGGCGAGTTTATCAAATGGGCTATAGGAACGCAGCATTTCCACCAGCCGGCGAACCGCCTTTTTATGCGTGCGCACTTTTTCAACGCCAGAAACACCATTATGCATTTTAAGGATGGGTTTGAGGTCAATTATTTCACCAATTGTGGAAATAACCACATTCATGCGCCCACTCTTCTGGAGGAATTTCAGTGTGTCCAGGGCTGCGGCAACATAAGTACGTTTAGCCTGGTCTTCAAGCGCAACCAGGATTTCTTTGACAGACTTACCAGCTTGAGCAAGCTTTGCGGCAGTGTGCACCTGAAAACCTGTACCAAGGCTGAGCTGACCTGAATCCAACACTGTCACCGGTACTGAAGTGGTTTCCTTTGCCGCGGATCTGGCGACATCCGCAGTGGCGCTCAATGTGGAGGAGATATGGATCGACAACACTTCGGTAGCGCCGCTTTCAGCCAGCGAGTCGTACATGGTGCGGAATTTCAGCAGGGACGGAACTGCTGTCCGGGGATGTTCCTTGAATTCAGGCAGGAGTTTATAGAACTCATCACGGGTCATATCGATCCCGTCCAGGTAATCCTGCCCGTCAACGTGGATATAAAGGGGAATCACCTGGATACCGAACTCGTTAATCACCCGTTCGGGAAGGTCACACGTGCTGTCTGTGATAATTCGAACTGCCATCAGGTCACCTCCAGATTAAGATTATGCCAAAGACGATCTCAATCGCCAGGCTGATCCAATTGGATGAAGCGTATGATTTATCGAGGAAGATGGAAACCAGCCTCACTAGCCCAATCGCCAGGTAACCCATGCCCAGCACCTGGAATGCCACCTGCGCATTTTGAGTGTTCACCCCAAAAATGAAAGGCGCGATTCCAAGCGCAATGAATAACCCGCCGAAAATCGAGCGTATCTCCGAAATCCCGCGCGCACCCTCAGCCACCAAACCTGTAAAACTGTAGATGGCGGTTGGTTTGACCAACGCCAATAAACCGGTTGCGGCGGTTCCAATTGCTGCTATTGCCTTTAATACCAGTAAAAAAATCATTTTCGTCTCCTGTTATTTATTAATTATATCGATTAAGGCGAACAATTCGGCATTTTCCGGGATGTCTGACATGGAGTGTCCGTAGTGTACAAAGCGCGCAATCCCGGCTTTGTCAACCAGGACCTGGGCTGGCATGCGCCCCATCTTGAAAAGGTTAATTTCCTGCCCGTAAAGTTTGAGGACACTTGCACTGGCATCCGGGAGACCGATAAAGGGAAGCTTGTTGGTTCGCCAGTAATCCTTAAAGCCTTTCCTGCCTTCCGGCCCGACAACGATGATTGTTGTGGATCGTGTTACAAATTCCTGATAATCAAGACGCAACTGCGCCATATGCTTTTGGCAGAAGGGTCAGGTAAAGCCGCGGTTAAAGACCAGGAGAACATTCGTTTTTGATTTGTAGTCGGAGAGTTTTACAGTTTTACCAGTAAAATCCTCCAGTGAAAAATCCGGTGCTTTGGCATTCAATTCAACTTTTGGCATACCACCCCTGTTACTTTCATTATAAGTAAATATTAAAGTAAATCCCTTAAGGCAGCATCTATCTTTGGATAGAGAAATGTAAAACCCAATTCCTGCAGGCGTTTTGCGGTGACATTCTGCCCTTCGAGGATGATGGTGCTCATTTCCCCGAACATGACCTTGAGAACAAATGCGGGCACGGGAATGAGGGATGGTCTGCGCATGGCTTTTCCGACCTGGCGGGCAAACTCCCTGTTGGGGACCGACTCAGCGCACAGGTTGAAAATCCCGCGCGCCGCTAGATTGTCGATGAGGAAGCGGATGCCTCTGACCGCATCCACCAGGTGGACCCACGAGAACCACTGCCTACCGGAGCCCAGGCGGCCGCCAACGAAGAGCTTGAAAGGCAGGAGCATGCGCGGCAGAGCGCCTTTACGGGCATGCAAAACCACACCAGTGCGGGCGACCACCCGGCGAACACCCATTTCCTCAACAGGACTGGTGCTGGCTTCCCAGGCGCGAGTTACGCTGGCTCCAAAATCAGCGCCATAATCATCACTTTCGTCAAAAACCTTATCCTCACCTATGCCATAGGCGCCAATACCCGAAATTTGAACGAACACACCGGGTTTGTGTGAAGCGCTGTGGATGGCTTGTGTGAGCGCATTGCCGGGATTGACGCGGCTGGCAAATATCTCCTGTTTTTGGGCTTGCGTCCAGCGTTTGGCACCAATGCTCTCGCCAATTAGATTGACGACCGCATCCACCTGCTCCAATTCGGCAGCCCAGGCGCCAACGGTGCGTGCATCCCAATGGACGAAGCGTACGCGGGGAGATAATGACTGCGAGGCGTTCACCTGGCGGGAGAGGATGATCACCTCGTGCCCGTCGCGAACAAGATCAGTGGTTAACGCACTGCCGATGAATCCACTACCACCGCTGATCAACACTTTCATTTCGCCCTCCCACTAATAACTGTACCTGAGAAACAACAGGAACAACCGATTCGGAAATTTCAAAGGGTTGTTCCTATTATCATACTTGAAAGGGACTATTTATAAGGTTTCTTGTACAACCTTTGGCTTGCCCATCCATTTTTCGGGGATGACCAAGGAGAGGACACTCTTGATCCCGAGGGTAGCGACGAGGTTGTAGAGGAAGGCGATGAAGCCGATGCTGATGATGGTGCCGCCAATGATGGCCGCCAGTGTGAAGGGTGTGAACTCACCCCCGGTGTAAAGGGTGCGGCGCAGCATGCCTTTCGAGCCAGCCCAACCCATGGCATAGGCCATGCTGACCGAGCCGATCAACCAGAACCACAGGTGCACGTTGATGAGTTTCTTGTACTTGAACTGAAGCCCGGTGAGCATGGGCACAAGGGTATAGATGACGGCAAAGAGCATGGTGCCCACACCAGTGAGGAGGAAGGTGTGCGCGTGCAGGGCAACCA
>CAZSGL010000007.1:0-27863 GCA_964606265.1 uncultured Anaerolinea sp.
GCACGCTCCCCCCTTTGCTTACTCAAATTACACACATCCCATCATCTGATTGAATCCCCCGTACAATGCAAGTACGCGTTCTTATGCTATTGCTTTTAATGACCTTGACTATATAATATTTCTATGCTCTTCAGAAAAATTAATCGAGAAAGACAACCTATATCCCTGAGGGTGAAAACCCCACCGGCGTACCTCTTAGAAATTCTCCTCATTATTGTCTGGGCGCTTTGGGTGGGAAGAACCTATCTCAACTTTGACCCTAATATGTGGCCTCATGGAAGAGAATTCGGACTTGCTGTGCACTCGCATTACCTATGGCAGGATTTGTTTGAGTGCGGGACCTGCATTTTCTGGAATGGGTCAATTCGTGGCGGTTCTCCAGCGTTTTCCGAACTCCAGGGCAGCGTCCTTCATCCTTTGGTTATTGTTTCAACACTATTGTATGGCGTCGTTAATGGCAGCAAGGTGGTGCTGCTCTGTAGTCTGATAATTGCTGGTCTAGCCCAGTGGTGGTTGGCAAAAAGGTTGCAAGTAGGCTGGTTGGCGCGATTATGGACTGCCGGAATGGCTGTGGTCGGTGGACATTTAGCAGGTCGTATGGAACTTGGGCTTGTGAGCATGGTTCTCTCTACCGCAATGTGCTGTCTTGCAATTGCCTCAGCGGTAGACCTTGCCTTGTCTGGTAAGCGGCGCTCAGCAATTGCACTGGGCATAATCCTGTCCTGGGTGATTCTTTCCGGACAGGGATACATGCAAATCGGTTTTCTAGTTGCCATTGTGCCTGCCCTAATTGTTTTTGTTTTTGACAGTCAATGGAATCTTAAACCAATTTGGAAAGAGTTCTTCCTGTCTGGAATTCTGGCATTACTACTTTCAGGGGTCTTTTTAATTCCATTGTTGCATTTTATGCCCAACATCGATAAGTTTCGTGAATCGTCTTTTAATTTCTCGCAATTATTAATCTACATCCCTCTTAACCTGGTAATTAATGATCCAGACTTCTTTCGGAGTGTGGCCCTACAACCAGTCCCTTATCCAAATTTATATGTCACTTATTTAGGTTGGATCCCTGTTCTATTGGCTATTCTTGCGTTCCGCTTTGCACCCCGCAATTCCAATCGAGTACTTGGATTTATATTGTTAGGCATTGTATTATCTTATCTTGCAGCCAGCGGAATAATTTTTAAGTGGATTTTGGGGTTTTACCCGAATATTGATGTGGTGCGATTCCCATCATTTATTGCTGGGCTGGCAAATCCATTAATATTATGCATGGCTGCTTTGGGCTTGGATGGTATTTTAAAGCATAAATTACCACGTCTCGCATTTTTAAGTTCAGACCAGGAAAGCAATCGCAAATTCGTTCTAAACGTAAATACTGCTGCATTAATTTTAATCATACCTTTGATAATATCCTTGAAATCAGCGTACAAGTTTGGACATTATTGGTTAGGCACTTTGCCATATTCACAAGAATCGTGGGAGATTACCCAGACTCTAAAAACGGATAGAACTGAATGGATCAGCACACCATTGGGAGAACATTTTTGGTACATTGCTACTCTTAATGAGAGATTAAAGACAAGCAATGTGGCGACCTCTCAGGTTTGGAAGGGACGCGAGTTACCCCCGGTTTATCTCGACGCCACTCGTGACCTTGTTGAGCCTGATAATCCGGATTTGATATTGAGCACCAATAGCCTCAATATCATAAAAAACACAAATAACGAATATGCATTCATCCAAAGTGGCGATCAAATGATACCTTGCGACGCCAATGCCGTCGGCGGCATTATTGATGTGAATTGTCCTGATAGTCCTGCCGGCATACTCATGGTGATGGAGAATAACTGGCAAGGATGGAAAGCCTCTCGTGACCAGGCAAATACACCACTGTTATTTTCTACATGGCTCAGTGTTGAGGCACCTTCAGGGGTCCATAGTTATTCATTCCGTTACAAACCCTGGGATGTATGGGTTGGTATATTCATGATGATAAGTGGTATTGCCCTCAGTATATATTTGTGGATTAAGGCTGGAAAGAGTTCTGAACCGCTGCCAGCAATCCTCGAAAAAACACCTGATTAACAATTCAATGGGAAGCAATTAGGTCATTTCAAAGCATTAATTGTGGCATTTGTGCAAGCCGCCTTTTCAAGACTTTTTTTAGCTCGGAATCGTTGCGCGGTGACTTCGCTTATCCATTTTTTTCCATCCTAGTTGTCATTAAGTCGGTTCATTACATGTTTCGCATCCAACGAAATCACATTTATCCCAGCCAACTTATCGTTGGCTGATTTCTTGCAACATGCATTGTCAGGAACCATTATAAAAATGGTAAAGGAAATGCTGATGCTGTTTAATGACACAAAATTCTTATTGTTTGCCACAGCGGAGAAATCATGGGCATAAAATTTGCTGATTTTCCTATTCGCGGGATTGACGTCAGCCAGTTCAATGGGAAGATAAATTGGACCCTGGTCAACACTGACTTTGCCGTGATTCGCGTCGGACACGGGCGCACCATCGATACCAAATTCCTCACGAACTGGCAGCTTGCCAAAGGAAGGGTATTCAGGATCGCCTACTGGTACATGGACTACTACTCCAACCATAACGCCGGCTCTTCTGCGTATGGCATTGCAGACGCGGAATGGGGCAAGATCCAGGCTGATAACTGCTGGAACCACATCCAGAATGATCGTGAAAACTATGTATTCTTGGATATCGAAAATGGCAGTTCTTCCTACTCTCCCCCAATCACCACTGTCACCGCGAGAGCGCAAACCATTGCCAAAGCTTTCCTGGAGCGCATGGATTCTCTGAATAAGAAGGTAAATGGGATCTATTGTTCACTGGGGTTGTTAACCTGGTTTGGAACGTGGTTCCGGAACCGCCCATTATGGGTCGCCTGGTATAACGAAACTCAAACGGTCACAACCGTCACCAATGCGGTGAAAAGCAAGGGCTGGACAGGTAAACCCATGATGTGGCAGTATGCATCTGACGGAGATGTAAATGACGACGGTGTAGCAGATGGGATTTCATTGGGAATGGAATACAAGGCATTGGATTTAAATGCCTGGTTGGGAACCTCAAACGATTACGCAATGTTTACTGGCAAGGAGGCTCAAGTGGAGTTATTCAAAGTTAAGATACTAATTTACAACCTCCTGGTAAGATCAGGACCCGGAATGCTTTTCACCCGGCTGAGGAGGGCTAATTTCCCCGGAGAGTACAGCATTTTTGAAGAAAAGAATGGATACGGTCGCATTAGTGAATGGAAGTCGGAATGGATCAGTATGTCTCCTGATTATGTGCAGAAAATCGGCACAAAACCTGAACCCACTGACGCAGAAAAGTTATCTAAACTTTGGACCGCCCACCCGGAATTGCACTAATAGTGCACTCAGTCTGAGAAAATGTTTTTCATGAGTGGTATATCACTCTTGGGAGTCTCCTAATTACGTATTCTACGAAAAACCATCAACAACATATATTCACAATCCACTTTTACTCAAAAATCGACCCCTAGGGGTCGATTTTTTACCATTTCAGCAATCATGATTATTCATTATTTCTTAATGTTTAGGGGAATTGAATACTTTCTCTTGTAATTCGGATAATTTAGGTATATAATGTCAGATAAATTAAGTACAAATGTCAGTGTAAAGGAGAAAGAATGAAGAAAAAAGTTGCGGAATTTGTAATGAAAATTTCGATGATTTTGGGCATTTCTTTGATCGTCACTGGTGCAGTTTTTGTCAGCAAGGTACAACCAGCCAATGCCCAGCAGGAAATGGTGACTCTGTGTCACGCGGCCGGGCAGGAAGGCACTCTTCAATTTACCACATTGACCATTGCGTATAATGCAGCTTTTGGTCAGGCAGGTCACTTCAATGAGGATGGCACGCCGGCAGCCGGGCATGAAAACGACTACCTCGGCGCTTGTATTGTTCAAGCCACCCCTGTTCCCCCAACGGCCACCCCTGTAACCCCAACCGCCACTCCGGTACCCCCAACGGCTACGCCTGTTATCCCCACCGCCACTCCAACCACACAAGTAGTAGGTGTTGATCCCACTCCCGTTCCGACTCTCGGTGTTCCTGTAACGAGTTCCGAAGTCCTGATCCCTGTTACTGGTGTTGATCTCACAGGTGGAACTAATAAAGGCAAATTCCTGATGAGTCTCGGTTTCGCATTCCTTGGTCTTGGAATCGTCTCGTACGGAATTTCTAAGAGACAATAATCACGCACAGTAGAACATATCCCGAGTATGTTATGATAACTACTCGGGATATATTTCCCTAATAAAATGGTAAAAAAAACTAACCTATCCTCCAAAATATTCATAGGTATCGGGATAATCCTGATCATTGCAGGATTTATCGGTATCTTCCCACGGAGAGTTACCGCAATTTCTGAAAATATTGATATGGATACCTTGTATGCGGATTTTCCAGATCAGCTTTCCTCTTCTTCACAATTGGTTCCTAATGTTATTACTGATGGATTACCTGATGCCTCTTCGGTGACTTTTGTGGAACAAAAGGCTGCCAGGATCAAGGCTCCCCTGGATACCTCGCGTTTCTCAATCCATATTCCAGGTAGGGAAGATCTTGAATCCCCGGCGATTCCGATTCGGATTGAAATTCCAAAGATCGATTTGATCGCGCCGGTCGTGACTGCTGATTTTAGTACCACTGAAGTGCAGGGAAAGTCATTTGGTCAATGGGGAGTACCAGGTTTTTTTGCTGCAGCCTGGCATCCTGATTCCGCCCTTCTGGGAGAACCCGGAAATACAGTTTTAAATGGTCATCATAATGCTTATGGTGAAGTATTCAAGCGATTGGTTGAACTTGAAGTTGGTGACACCGTTTTGGTCTATTCGCATGATAAAGAGTATGAGTTTGTCATCACGAATCGATTGATCCTTGAAGATACCTTTATGGATGCAAACATACGTTTGGAAAATGGTCGTTGGCTGGCTAAAAGCGACGATGTCCGCCTGACCCTTGTCACATGCTGGCCGCTAACCTCGTTTACCCATCGATTGATACTTGTGGCGAGTCCTGTCCCCGAAAAATAAAACTCGAGAACAACAATTGCTTTTCATCTTTCCCCGGTAACATCGATCGTCCAAACCCGAATCAAAATACGAAATTACTTTTTATGATTTCCTTGAAACGATCAATGTGATTAATTCTTCGTGAAGTTTTTTATCTCTCATCTGATACAATACGGGGGCTTTGTCCAACTCTACCTGAATCATGAGGATTTTTTATGTGCGGAATTTTTGGCATTGTAACAAAAAATGAACAGACACTCGGACCCATCCTGATAGAAGCGGCCCGCAGGCTCACCTACCGCGGATACGATTCAGTCGGGGCTGCCACGATCAGCGGCAGCAAGATCGACCTGCGCAAGGATGTTGGTCGCGTGGATGACGTAGCCTCCAAATTTAACATCGCCGAAATGACCGGACAGCGTGGAATCACCCAATTGCGTTGGGCAACCTTTGGCGAACCTTCCATGATCAACTCTCAACCTCACCTGGATTCAGATGGGGATATGGTTGGCGCTCATAATGGTAACGTGGTCAACAATGTGGAGTTGCGGGAACAGTTCATCGCTGAGGGAATGACCGTTCGCTCTCAAAATGACGGCGAATCCTGCGTGCATGCTGTGGAGAGATACATCAACAAGGGGTATGACTTCATCGATGCGATCCGCCTGGCTTATGGCGACCTGCAGGGTGATTACGCCTTTGTTATCGGCAGAATCAATGATGATAAGCTTTATGCCATTAAAAAAGGTTCCGGGTTGGTTGTAGGTATCGGCGAAGGATTCACCTGTATCTCCTCCGACCTCCCCTCCCTCCTCCCCCTCACGCGTGAAGTGATCCGTTTGAATGACGGCGAGATCATCACCCTTTGGGCAGACAGGGTGGAATTACGCTCAGTAAAAGACAACAGCATCATCGAGCGCGAAACTGAACTCATCACTGAAAAAATGAATGCGGTGCAAAAAGACGGTTATGCGCACTTCATGCTTAAGGAAATTCACGAACAACCACAGGTGGCGCGCGAAATGTTGCACCTGCTTAATAACAGCGCGGACGTTCAAACCATTTTGGACAAGATGAAGACCGCGCGCAATGTCTTTTTCATCGGATGCGGAACGAGTTATCACGCCTGCATGGCGGGGTCAGTATATTTCGCGCAGCTGGCAAACAGGATAGTCACACCTGTCCTTGCTCCCCAATTCATCCCCCAATATTTACCCGCGGTCAATCATGAGGATGTTGGTATTTTTGTCAGCCAGTCCGGTGAAACAAAGGACGTGCTAAACGCCCTCCAGGGAGCGCAGGCTGCCGGCATGACCTGTTTCAGCATGGCAAATGTCATCGGCTCAACTCTCACCCGCGCCACTTCCGCGTGGCTTCCTTTGACCTGCGGGTATGAGATTAGTGTGCCGGCAACGAAAACCTTCACCAACCAGGTGATCATGTTTCTTTACCTGGCAACCAGGATGGGTGGAGGAGATTTATCCCAACTCGACAATCTGCCCGACTTGATGCAGGAAACCATCACCATGACAGGTCCTCACGTTGAAGCACTCGTTCCATCCATCAACACCTGGAACGATCTTTACTGTCTCGGATATGGGGCGACCTATGCCATGGCGCTTGAAGGCGCTCTAAAACTGAAAGAGATCACCTATGCCCACTGCGAAGGAATGCTTTCGACTGAGTTCAAGCACGGACCTCTTTCCGCGATCACCAAAGGGTTCCCTGTATTTTTCACTTTTGCGCCGGATGATGTGCCGTTGATCGTTAGCGGCATCAACGAAGTCACCTGCCGTGGAGGTCGCGCGATTGCCATTGGAGTTGCCGACACACGTATATCCGCCAACGCCAGTGATGTGGTCACAATCCCCTCATCCAACGCCGTTTTTGCATCCTTATTGTCCGTTATTCCGTCGCAGCTCTTTTCGTATCACATGGCTGTGGCTCGGGGTTTTGACCCTGATTTCCCGCGTAATTTGAGCAAAACCCTGACAGTGGATTAAAACATCAACTTTCCTGAATCTCCAGTAAAGAATCCGGGTGGTATCAATCCGGATTCTTTTACTTTACTTTAGCGGCTTCCTGTACTCGATGATTTCGCGCTTGCGGTACATGCCCACTCGTTCATAAAATTGCCAGGCTTTACTGTTTACCGACGCCACACCCAGTCCAACTCCTGGCAGTCCCTTTTCGTAAAACACGTGGAACATATGCCGCAAGAGGCGGCTGCCAAGACCTTTCCCCTGGTAATCCTTGGCGACAGCCAATTGTCGGATCCAACCACCAACTTCTTCCGCGTAACACAGAGCTGCGCCTACTAATTTTCCAGTAGAACGCACCAGAACGAAGAACTCCGGGTCATAGCGTCCTCCGCGGAAGATTAAATTTCGCCACCTATCAATTGAAATTGTTGTGCGCCCTCCCCACGTGAATGTGGATTGGTACAACTCGAAAAGCTCTTTTTCATCGTCTTCTTTGTATGAGGATAAGGTGAATTCTGCCGGCCATTGAGGGCGTTCAACCGCTCCGTTGAAGTCTAGCTGCATACGGTAGTGATAAGTGAACCGCTCAAAACCATTCGCCTCGTACACCTTCTGCAGTTGTTGATTAACACTGGTGGCATACCCGGTTAAGTGGCTTTCTTCAGTATCAGAATCAAGCCGGGCAAGTTCTTCTGCCCGTTCCAGGCATCTGCCCATAAATTCGTCTTCAAGTCCTTCCGGACTCAATTGTTTATGAATATAGAGGTCAATGCCATAGCTGCCATTTTTGCCGGTTACGCTCGCATAACCAATGATATTCTCCTGGGGTTCACGTGCAACCCAGCCATCCTTTGTCAGATCCATTTCATCCCATTGTTCTTCCAGGTCTTCCCGGCTTGAATCAGGTTCACCAAGTTCAGCGATATCACAGGCGATCATGAACTGCAGGACTTCATCCAAATTTTTCTTAGTGAGAGTATGAAAGACCGTCATCGAGGCTCCATTTTGAAATATACTCTGATTATAAATACTCTCGATTGATATTGTGAGGTTTATTATCCCGGACTAAGACCTTTTTTATTTTCATTTTTTGTGTATGATTAATTCTATACAAATTTCGCTACAGGCGGGCATATGTCAACTCTCGAAAACGGCATCATTTTAAAATCCCGGTACAAGATCCTCGATCAACTCGGTGCAGGGGGCATGGGTGAGGTCTACCTGGCAGATGACCAGGCTCTTGAAAACAAGGTGGCCCTAAAGGCTAACCACAACCTCAACGCCAATGCAACCGCCCAGTTCATCCGCGAGGCGCGTTTGCTGGCGTCATTAAAACAGCCCAACCTGCCGCGCGTAATCGATTACTTTACTGAAAACGATAGCCAATTTTTGGTTATGGATTTCATCCCTGGGGAAAACTTTCGCACATTGGTGGAGAACAAAACCACATTCACCATTCCTCAAATCCTTTCATGGGCAGACCAATTGGGAACCGCTATCACATACTTGCACACCCAAAATCCACCAATCTATCACCGCGATATTAAACCAGCCAACATCAAA
Organism: uncultured Anaerolinea sp.; assembly: GCA_964606265.1. Lineage (GTDB taxonomy): Bacteria > Chloroflexota > Anaerolineae > Anaerolineales > Anaerolineaceae > UBA6107. The sequence goes on from CAZSGL010000007.1 coordinate 8,614, forward strand.
CTCACTCCCGCTGGAGACGTCGTCCTCGTTGATTTTGGCATCGCCAAGACCGGTGACCCCTCCGCCGAAACTCAATCTGGCGCTTGGGCTTTCACCCCCGGGTTTGCCCCGCCTGAGCAGGTGAGCGGCATGCGCACCGGACCTCAGTCCGACCAGTTCAGCCTTGCATCCACTCTTTACTACCTTATCGCCTCAAAGGCTCCCGCTGATAGCGCCCGCCGTCTGATGGGTGAAGAAGAACTCCTTTCGCTTAAGGCTTTTATGCCGGAAGTCCCAAACCATGTCTCGGATGCCATTGACAAAGCCCTTTCGATAAAGCCGGATGCCAGATTCTCGACAGTGGCAGATTTCGTTGCCGCCTTGCGCAGCCCAGCGCCCATCCCCGACCCAGCCAGCGCGCAAAAGACAGTGATGGGTACCCGCCCTCAGCCTCCGGCAATACACGGCATCCTTCCATCTACACCGTCCATTCCCCCACCTGCCATACCGCAGCCAAAAGACGTCCTGGAAAAAAAGAGGAAGTCCTCCTTTTGGTTTATCCTGGTTTCTCTTATCTTGCTTGGAGTACTGATTGGCGGCTTTTTCGCACTGAGATCATTGGGGATTATTGGCGGAGCCAACCCGGCACAACCCACCTTGGCAGCGCCAACAGTCATGGTTGTAGGCGAAATACCCACTCAAACACCTGAATCGCAGCCTTCTCCACAACCAACTTCCGCGCCGACTGAGGAACCCGCCCCTACCATCACAGCTGCCCCGGTCATTACTGGTATTGGGCATGGCGGCAAGGTGGCATTTGTCAGCAACCGCCAGGCAGATGGCAATCTCCAGGTATGGATGATGGATGTAGGTACTGATCAAAGCGGGGCTTTCGTCACTTCCAACATTGAACAAGTTACTTTTTCACCAGGGGACAAAGCCAATCCATCCTTTTCACCTGACGGCAAGACGCTGCTCTTTTCTGGAGTCAGTACAGGCTTCTCCAATAATGGAACTCCTTTCGCCATGGATATCTGGACTCTCGATCTGACCTCACCCGATGCGCAGCCAGTGGATATTAGTTTACGCGCCGCAGACGATCTTTACGCCGCCTGGTCGCCTGATGGCAAATGGATCGCCTTTACCAGTTACTACCGTGAAGATAAAATGCCCCAATTGTTCATCATGAGCCCTACTGGTTACCCCCAGACCCGGCTCAGCCTGGGTGTTGCTGAATCCTATGCCTCCTGGACGCCCGACGCCAATTTCCTTCTCTATGTGCTCACAACCGGGCAGTTAAACGTTCTGCACATGCGCGACCGCTACAGCACATATTACGATTTTAGTAAATTTGACCGCAGTACGGATGAAGGCCGCCTGGGTTTGGTGGCGCAACCCAACGTGAGTCTGGATGGTTCAATGATCGCGTATACGGGTTTTACTGGTGCTAAGAAAAATATCCTCACGGCTGTGTTTGCCGACCGCGGGCGCACCACCACCAAACTCACCGAAACCAATAAGGATTATGCTCCCTTCTGGTCACCAGATGGTGATTGGATCCTGTTCACCTCTGAGCGTGACGATAACAAGGAAATTTACATCATGGATGCCCAGGGGCAGCAGGTCACCAACCTCACAGACCATCCCGGTGTCGATTCCGATCCGGCATGGCAGCCAGTCATGATCCAGTAACAAAAGCAAAACTCCCGATTGAATCGGGAGTTTTTATTCGGGTAAAGTTGGGCGTTCCATTTTCGTGCGCGGCTTGATCTTTTTATGCATGAAACGTGTCGAAGTGATCGTCTTGCCGGCATTCGGGCTCAACAGCAGTGTCAAACGCGTGAGCGCGTTTTCATCATATTCACATCGCCCGCAGAGGTCACAAGTCCACGCCGGAAAGTCCGGTACGGAAATTAGCTCATCACCCAGCCAAGTGAAATATGCCACATAATTGCGGTGCATGTGGCCAGCCTGGCATTCGGGGCACGGGAAAACGGGGTCGGAGAAAGGAATGGGTTCTTCCATAATTTGATTAACCTTACCATATTTTTTGGTTATGGGGAGATGCTTTTTTAGTTGGCTCCCTGGGTTTCGGACAGGTTGATCACTTTCACAGCATCCAGCGGCCAATATACCACCAACGCTTTGCCCACAAGGTCTTCGAGCGGAACGTAACCCCAACTGTGCGAATCAGAAGATTGATTGCGGTTATCTCCCAAAACAAATATCGAACCCTGGGGAACCAGCCACTCACCTGAGTAATACGGAGGGTCAGCAATGTATCCTTCTTCCAAGGGAATGTCGTTAACAAATACTACCCCGCCTTCAACACGCACTACATCGCCAGGTTTACCAATGAGGCGTTTGATGTAATCCTCTTCCAGGTCACTGGGGTTATGGAAGATGACCACATCGCCGGTGTGCAATTTGCCAAGTTTGTAGGCAAGTTTATTCACCAGCAGCACGTCACCTTCAACAAAGGTCGGCTGCATGCTTATGTTCACCACGCGCACCCGCGCGAAAACTGCATCAATGGCAAAATACAAGAGGACCGCCAACAGCAGAGTTTGCAGGATCTCCACCAGCGCCCTGCGGAAACTGGATTTCTTTTCGGGCTCGGTAGGAAACGCCTGTTCCTGGATGGGTTGTTCAGTCATCGGGTCGTTGATTGTCATAGCTCTCAGGCTTTGGTTCTCTGTTTACTCACTGCGCGGCTTAAGCACAATGCGGATGGGAGTCCCGGTGAATGGGTATTCAGCACGGATCTGGTTCTCAAGGAAACGCATATACGTGAAATGCGCCAGCTTGGGATTGTTGCAGTAAATCATAAAGGTAGGTGGATCAGTTCTCACCTGGGTGCCATAGTAGAGCTTGATTGACGTGCCAGTCTTCGATGTCGGTGCGTGCGTATCCTGAGCTTTTTGTAATATGCGGTTCAATGGACCGGTCTTAACATGCGCTAGGCGTTCTTCCTGCACCAGCAATGCCATCGGCATCACCTGCTCCACCCTCTGCCCCGTCTTGGCTGAGATGTAGAGGATGGGCACATAATCCACAAAATTAAGTTCATTCCGGATCTTTTCGGTAAAGGTCTGCATGGAGTAGGTATCTTTTTCCACCGCATCCCATTTATTGACCACAACCACGCAGCTTTTCCATTCGTCCTTAACATACCCGGCGATATGCGCATCCTGGGCTGAAATGCCATCCACCGCGTCGATCATCAGGATCGCCACATCGCAGCGTTCAATGGCGCGCATGGAGCGGACAACGCTGTATTTTTCAACCCCGGGTTCCACTTTGCCGCGGCGGCGGATGCCAGCCGTATCAATCAGCGTTACGGGAATACCTTCATACTCGATCTTGGTATCCACTGCATCACGCGTTGTCCCCGCAATCGGGCTCACAATCGCTCGTTCTTCCCCAGTGAGGCAGTTTAGCAAGCTGGATTTACCCACATTGGGTTTACCAACAATAGCTATCTTGACCGAGTCATCTTCCTCTTCGGCCTGCTTCTCCGGCAACGCGGCGATTAAGACATCCAGCAGGTCACCTGTTCCGGTGCCGTGCACAGCGGAGATCGCATGCGGTTCGCCCATACCGAGTTCATAGAACTCCATAACAGTATTGCGTTGGCGGGCGCTATCCGCTTTGTTAACCACAAGGAGGATTGGCGGGGAGGCAACTCCATCAACCACTTTTTGCGATTGGCGCAGGATTTGGGCAACTTCAATATCGGCGGGGGTTACCCCACTTATCGCGTCCACCAGGAAGAGTACAATGTCAGCTTCAGAAATGGCGATCAAAGCCTGTGAACGGATCTCAGCAATAAAATCTGCCGAGCCGATTGATAGTGGTGTTTTACGGCTATTAGCCGAAGGATCGATACCACCGGTATCAACAACGTCAAAAACTATTCCACTCCACTCGCCTTCACCAAACAGGCGGTCACGGGTGGTACCTGGTGTATCATCCACAATTGCAGACATTTCGCCGCATAAGCGGTTGAAGAGGGTACTTTTGCCGACATTTGGCCGGCCCACAAGCGCAACAATAGGTTTCGTCATCTTAAACTATTCCGATCTGACCAATTTTACCCCACAACGCGCAGTTTACCGGGGCAAAACGTTCAGATCTACTGTTTTACTTGATTTCGATGACAAAAGTGGTTGGTGTGATACTGGAAATGGCTAATCCGGGTATGTTCAATAGCATCGGCGGCGCAATGGTATATCTCCCAATTCCCATCCCCGTCAGATCCAGGAGGACGCGCAGGTCCGAAGCTTTGAGGGCTTGCAATACGATCAGTGGACCGGATATGACCACATTCACCTTTTCAGGCTCAATGATCGCGGTTCGTCCGGTGTTTAGTCCAACTGGTTCTACAATGACATCCACCAATGAGAGGGTGCTCTCTATGGGGGCGATTCCCACATTCACAGTCACCTGGTCACCCTCCAGAACCTGGACGCCGGTGGGAAGGCTCAAGGATACGCGCTGCTCAAAAGCCGTATTCTTTTCGCTCAGGTCAATGGGCATCGTTTCAACATACCCGGGTAGTGCGTTGATGATGAGAGGGTCTGTAGCATAAACAGTGACGGTCGGCGGGAAAACTGAAAGGCTGGTCAGTTTATAACCATTGGTCACCTGACCGCTGGTAACCACTTTTACAACCACATTGCGATAGCCGCCGCGTTCTGCCACCGCTTGGGTATAGTCCACCTTGTCAGGAGAGATGCTGACTCCTGTTACAGTTTGCCCGCTGGCATTAACAGCCACAAGTTGCACCGACTGGTCGATATTCGTCTTCACGTCCGTGAGTTTTATCACTGCCCTTACTTCTGTTACTTTTTCCACCAGGGATTTTGCCCCGCTGACTGTCACTGAAGTATCCGAAAGGATGGGTTCCTGGGCTTCGTACCCAATCGGGAAGCTGCCCTGGAAAATGATCCGGATATCCATCGTTTTTGTCAACAAAGGTTCAATTTCAAGTGTGATTGAGCGCGGGCTAAAGGTGAGTATTTCAACCGGTTTGATGCCAATCTGCACCTGGACAGGGACTGTGTGTGAACCCACTCCTAGACCAGAGAGGTCAATGAACGCACGTACAGGCGCTTTTTCCAGAAGCAAGGTATTCCAGATGGACGTGGGGGCGCGCAGGGTGATGGAGACATCCTCTATGAGGTTCGTATTGATGACTGTGTCGGTTGCCTGCCCGACCACTTCGATTGGGACATTATTAGGGTACACGTTTTCTACAGATGGATCGGAGGAGGTAACCGCCATGATCCACACCGCTATTGCCATCATAAAAGCGATTATCAAACTCGGAAGTGTCTTGGTAAATGCACGTAACTTTTCGATCATTGCGAATCCCGTTTCTTGTCGGTGAGTCTCGCACGGATTAAGCGCCACAAACCCGTCTGTTTGTCCTTCTCATTGGGGCGGTAGAATGCCAGGAGGATATTCTCCAACCGTTCACTATCCAAACGGCGTATCATGCGCCCGTTGTGTGCGATGGAGATGGAACCTGTCTCTTCTGAGACGACAACCGCGATCGCATCCGTGGCTTCCGATGTGCCAAGGGCAGCGCGATGGCGTAAACCCATCTGCCGTTCTGGTGACCGCGTAAGGATACCACTGGCGGACAGCGGCATCACACAAGCGCCGGCGATCACCTGGTTGTTACTGATGATGACCGCACCGTCATGCAGTGGCGTGTTCGGGTAGAAGATTTGCAGTAGTAATTCAGGGGTGACCGCCGCATTCAGGCGCACACCTGTGCGGGCATAATCTTCAAGCCGGTCATTGCGCTGCAGAATGATCAAAGCACCGTGTTCTCTTGCTGAGAGTCGGGCTGACGCTGTGACGATTGAGTGAATGGTCTGTTCAAGAGATAAGATCTGGTTGGGAGATTTTCGGGCCATTAATTGGCTGGACCCTGCCCTGCCTAGTTTTTCCAGCCCCCTGCGTATCTCCGGTGCAAAAATAACCGGTATGGCGAACAAGAGCGCCGGGACGATGGAGGTCAATAACCATGAAAATGCAGGTAAGTCGATAAGTGTAAAAAGTAGGGATAAAAGCACAATGATGATGATGACGCCGCGCAACAGCACCATCACTTGTGTGTCGCGCAGCAGTTGCAGCACCGCATAAACCACAATGGTAACCAGGAACAAGTCCAGAACGCTGAGCCACGTCAGTCTCTGGAAGATGTAAGCGATTTCATTAAGCAGTTCAGACACTTGATCTCTACCTTTAAGATTTCTAGATCGGTCTTAGAACCCTATCCTGCCTGAGTTGTTTAAAGAGTAACACCGTGTTTTGAAGTTTGGATTCCTCAGCAGCTTCCTGCCAGGCAAGCGCTCCGAGAGCAGCCACTGATCTCGGTTCATAACCCAGGCTGTTCCACAATGCGTCATGCTTGGATAAAGATTCCGGAGCAAAAACCAGCGAGACTTCACATTGCAGGTAACCCGATGCACGTTCCATTTCCCGAATCATGATGGGAATATACTGTGCTGGTGGTAAAGCCGGATCCAGGAGGATATCGGTGGTTCGGGATACCAGGTTTTCAACCTGCCATCCCAATAAACCCATTGTCACATTTTCTACTTTTAGGAGCAGGAAGGCTTTTTCTCCAAAAGCAGCCATAATATTAGCCCGTGTTACCGGGGTGCTTGAACCGTTCAAGGTGTTAAAAACATCCTTGATCTCATCCGCCTGTTTGGGCGTGGCTCGTACCATGTTCACTTCACCCAATGAGAGTTTCACCGGTTGTGATACGGGTATCGGGTGAGGCTCTCCTACAGGGACATGCCGCTGCCACGCTGTGGTCACCTGCCGCCAGGTATCCTCAAAGGTGGAAACATTTTTAATTACCACCGTTGCGCGTGCTAGGCGGTTCTCCTGCGGGATCTGGGAAGCAATGCGCTGCCGCGCATCTTTTTCGCCCATACCCCTCAGGTTTACCAGGCGGTGATGTTGAATTTCAGGCGGTGTATAAACCACCCAGATATTATCGCAATAATCAGCCAGCCTGGTTTCCAGCAGCTTGATGGCTTCGATTACAATCACTTTTTGAGGAGACCGCCGGATGATGAGGTCAACAGCTTGTTCCACCAGGGGATGGAGGATCGATTCCAGGCGGGTCAGGGCTTCGGAATCTGCAAAAACCAACCGGCCTAATTTTTGCCTGTCGATCTGTTCATCCTGTCCCAAAAGGTAATGTCCAAATGTTTCAATAATCGGTTCATACGCTGGCGCGCCTTTAGCCATGGCACGATGTGCCAGCGCATCTGCATCAATGCCGTAAGCACCAAGGTGCTCGAGCATGCGCCGGACAACGCTTTTTCCGGTGCCAATATTTCCGGTTAGACCAATTACAAATTTATTTTCCCACTTTTTCAAGGAATCTCCAATGTGTGTAATGATAATATCATTTTATTCATCCACTGAGGAGTTGTCAAACAATTCAGTTTTTATTCCAGGAATTACTATAATTAAGTTAATCGGAGGTACTGCCATGCTAGAACGATACCCACCCATTGAACCGTTTCGCACAGACACGCTGCAGGTTTCAGACCTGCATCAATTGTATTATGAAGAAACAGGCAACCCGGCGGGAATCCCGGTGGTATTTCTGCACGGTGGTCCGGGAGTCGGAGCTCAGCCCTATTATCGAACGTATTTTGATCCGCAGCGTTTCCATGCGGTCATTTTTTCGCAGCGCGGCGCACCAAAAAGCCTTCCCCTGGGAGATTTGGAAGAGAATGACACCTGGCAGGTGATGGAGGACATCGAAAAACTCCGCGCTCATCTCGGCATTGAAAAATGGTTCGTGTTTGGAGGCTCCTGGGGGAGCACATTGGCGCTCGCCTATGCCATCCATTACCCCGAAAGGGCTGCAGGCCTGGTGCTGCGTGGTATTTTTCTTGGACAGCAAAGTGAATTGGATTGGATGTTCAAAGATGGCGCTTGCCGCATATTTCCGGAAGAATGGGAGAAATTCATTACACCAATCCCCGATAGTGAGCGTGGCGATCTGGTCACTGCCTACTATTCACGGCTCACCTCCACCGATTACAACACCCGCTTAACGTTTGCCCGCGCCTGGTGTGCCTGGGAATCCGCCATCATCCGCCTGCTTCCGAGGATTCCCCCGGTTGAAACTGACGAAAATATCATTGCCTTTGCGCGCATTGAATGCCACTACATGTTCAATAAACTCTTCTTCCCACAGGAGAGCTACCTGCTCGATAACCTTGTGAAGATAAAGGATATTCCCATTTGGGTGGCACAGGGTCGCTACGACATCATTTGTCCGGCGATCACCGCGGTCGAACTCTCACGCAGGTTACCGGGTACCGTACTCAACATCATCCCGGACGGGGGTCACTCCATTGTGGAACCCGGGATTGCCAGTTCATTGATCGAAGGCATCGAAACCTTGGCTGACCGCTATTGGTCATCTTGACAACTCAATCTAAGGTAGAATTAGCTTCATTACTGTTAGTAATGAGGAGATTATGGCAAAGAATCCTGTTCAAGAAAAAAGTAATACAAGCTTGATTTTCATTATCGGCATCGCAGCCGTGCTTCTGGTTGTTGCGCTTATCGTGATCCTGTTAAACGGTCAGGATAAACCGACCACCCTGCCCGCCACAATTTCAGTGTCAGATGCCGCGGAACGTTTTGCCGCAGGCGCTTATCTGCTGGATGTGCGCGAACAATCGGAATGGAACGAGGCACATATCAACGGGGCTGTTCTGATTCCCCTTGCTCAATTATCCACGCTCTTGGCGGAAATTCCCGCTGACAGGGACGTGCTCATCATCTGCCGCAGTGGCAACCGCAGCGCTCAAGCCCGCGATGAATTGCGTGCTGCAGGTTACCCGAATACCACCAGTATTGATGGCGGTATGAACGCCTGGATTTCCGCAGGGCTGCCGGTGGTAACGGGTCCTTAATTTATATTCAGAGATGTTAATCCCCGGAGTCAAGCGACTTCCGGGGATTTTATTTATTCCAATCCGGAGTGCAGCGCCATCGCCACTTCTTCGTTGATCCCGTTCACTTCCATCAATTGCTCCACGGTCGCCTGGCGGATCGCTTCAACATCGCCAAATTTCTGCAGCAGCGCCTTGCGCCTTTTTGGACCAATGCCGGGGATGGCATCCAAACGCGAGGCAATACCCACCTTACCGCGCGCCTTACGGTGTGCTGTGATGGCAAAACGGTGGGCTTCATCCCGCACCCGCTGGATCAGGTAGAGTCCCTGCGAATGGCGCGGTAACGTGATAGATTCCTCGACATGCGGGCGGAAGATCTCTTCCTGCTGCTTGGCCAGCCCCATCACCGGTACTCTGTCGGTGAGCGCGTATTCTTCCAGCACTTTGATTGCCCTGCCCAACTGACCTTTGCCGCCATCCACGATCAAGAGATCGGGCAGTACGGAAAAAGATGGATCAGGTTTGGTGCCCACTTGCTGTAATTCCTGCGCGCTCTGCCAGCGCTTAAAGCGCCGGTGCAGCACTTCTTCCATACTGGAAAAATCGTCCGGTCCGCTAACACTCTTGACGTTGAAATGGCGGTACAGCCTGCGGCTGGCCGTGCCCTGCTCAAATACCACCATACTGCCAACGGATGCCGTGCCTTGCGTGTTGGAAATATCATAACATTCGATGCGGTTGGGCGGCTCCGGGAGGTTCAGCGCTAGTTGAAGCTCCGCAAGGGCTTCGGTCTGTTTGTTTTTGTCCGCTTCCCACTGGGTCTTTAAAGCCTGTAAAGTCTCAACAGCGTTCTCAGTCGCCATCGCCATTAGTTCCGAGTTCGCACCTGATTTGGGTACCAGCAGCTCCACCTTATTCCCCCCGCGACGGGTATTGAGCCACTGGTTGATGATCAGCGCTTCTTCCACTTCGTTCGGTAAAAGCACTTTATCGGGGATGGTTGCGGCTTCGCTGTAAAACTGCTTCAGGAATTCACCGATCACATTCGCGTCGGAGGTCTCCTCCGTGCCTTCCAATATGAAGTACTCCCGCCCCATCAACTTGCCATTGCGGATAAAGAAGATCTGCACACAGGCTTCGCCATCCGTGCGTGCCATTGCCAGCACATCAGAATCACTCTGGTCGCTGGAGATCACTTTCTGCTTTTCCACGACACGCTCAATCGAGTTCAATTGGTCGCGTATAACCGCCGCTCTTTCAAAATTCAAGTCCTCCGCTGCTGCCGCCATATCTCCTTGCAGCCGGCTGACGATCGGATCGGTATGTCCGTCCAGGAATGCGCACAGATCCTGGATCAACTGCTGGTATCCTGCCTGGTCGATTGCGCCGATACACGGTCCGGAACATAACTTGATATCGAAAAACAGGCACGGACGTGCGTCCTTGCCGGTGATCTCCCGGTCACAGGTGAGATACGGAAAGATGCGCCGCAGCAGATCGAGGGTTTGGTGCACTGCCCACACGCTGGTGTACGGACCAAAATAACGCGCCCCATCATTAACCATCTGGCGGGTAACGGTGACCTTGGGGAAAGCCTGCTGCAGGTGTACTTTGATATAGGGATAGCGCTTGTCATCTTTTAACCGCACGTTATAGCGCGGGCGGTGTTTCTTGATCAGGTTCATTTCCAGGATCAGCGCTTCCAGCTCCGACCCTACCAAGATCCACTCCAGGTCTGCGATCTGCTCGACCAGTTTGCGCACCTTGCGGTCTTGGTCAGTCCGCTCCTGGAAATAAGAGCGCACACGGCTGCGCAGGTTGATCGCCTTGCCCACATAGATCACATCCCCGACGGCGTTGCGCATAATATAGCAGCCGGGTTTTATCGGCAGGGTAGCCAGGATGCCCTGTACGTGCTCGGATATTTCCATGGGATTATTTTACTCTTTGATTAACAGACTGGGGAACAAAGAACTCAATACGGAAATGTGAGTAGTGTTAGGAGAGAGTATTATTTTAACCGGATGCCTTCGCCCTCGGTCACTCTTCCCACCTTCCAGAACGCTCCACCCAGGCGCGTCATCTCGGCTTCAAAGACGGCAGTGTTTCCAGGCGGGACTGCCAGCAGTAATCCGCCGCTGGTTTGCGGGTCAAAAAAGAGCATCTTATGGGCGTCGTCCAAGGGACTATCCATCTTAACAAATTTCTCATAATGATGCCGGTTATCATACGCGCCCCCCGGAAAGATCATCTGGTCGGCGTACTTGCGCGCGTTGGGGAGTATCGGGATGTCGCAAACCTCAAATTCCAGCGACACGTGGCTGGCTTTTGCCATTTCCGAGGCGTGCCCGATGAGCGCGTAGCCTGTGATATCCGTGGCGCCGCGGACGCCGGCTTTCTGTCCTGCTTCGCATGCCGCATCATTTAATGTGATCATCCACTTTATTGCAGCCGCCAGGTCAATCGCGTCTGCTTTTTCCTGCTTGAGCGCGGTGGTGATGGTGCCGAACCCCAATGGCTTGGTTAGATAGAGGGTATCTCCCGGGTGTGCACCCGCCTTGGTGAACATTTTGTCCAGCTCTACAAACCCCAGCACCACCAGCCCGTACTTGGGTTCCTTATCCTGGACAGTGTGACCTCCTGCAATAACGACCCCCGCCCTTTTAGCGATTTCCGCACCGCCGTACAGTATCTGGCTGCTTATCTCAGGGTCCAGATCGGGAGGTAGTGCAGCAATATTCAACGCCAGAAAAGGTTTGCCGCCCATGGCATAGATATCCGATAGGCTGTTGGCAGCGGCAATGCGCCCGTAATCCAACGGATCATCCACCACCGGTGTGAAGAAATCCGTCGTCACCACTAACCCGCGTTTATCATCCAGTTTCCATACCGCGGCGTCATCAGGCGCGTTTAAACCAACCACCAGGTTGGGGTATTCCTGCTGGTCGAAAAGTCCCTCGATTGGGCGCAGCACCTGCGCCAGCGCTTCAGCGCTGAGTTTTGAAGCTCAACCCGCGCATTTCGAGAGGCTTGTGAGCCGGATTTGTTTTCCGGTTGGCTTTCGCGCCATCTTTTCCATAGGGTAATTATACCGTCCAGCAGCATTAACAAAAAGCAGCGGAGGTTATCCGCTGCTTTTCAGTAATCATTATAAATTATGGTTGTTGGATCGTGTCTACTCCAGGGATGGTGAAGAGGAATGGGGATTCGCTCGGCACCAACATCACCTGAACGTTAGGTGATAACTTGGTAATGTATTGATAGGTCAGTAAGTCTGGGTTGGCTGCCAACACTTCAGCAATCATTTCGAGCGCTTTGGCTTCCGCCTCCGCCTGGATCAAACGTGCATCGGCTTCGCCCTGTGCTTTGGTGACCGCGGCGTCCGCCAGACCTTTGGCAACTTCACGCGCCTGTTCAGCCTCATTTTTCTTCGATTCAATCACAAACTTGGCTTGCTGCGCCTGCTGCTCTGCGATCTGCTTTTGCTCCACGGAGGCAGCATACTCTGCTGAGAAGGCAATATTGCGCAGCACAAAATCATCCAGGATCAAACCATTTTCTTCCACTTTTGTCCGCAAATTATCTTCAATAGAGGTTACCAGGTCAAAACGCTTGGTACTCACCACTTCTTCAACCCTGTATTGAGAGACAGCATCGCGAATAATGCCTCGGGCTTGAGCACGGATGAGTTCCTCGTAGCGGTCCTGCCACTGGATGTGAATTTGTACCACTTTTGTCGGGTCAATCGAATAGATGATGGAAGCATCCACATAGATCTCCTGCCCGTCCAGCGTCCTGGCTGCAATAGAATCGTCTCCTTGCGTTGCACCTTCATTGACTGCAATCGACATGGTGTAGGTTTGCCTAGAAATTGAATATATCTTTACGTTTTCAGCAAATGGGATGATCCAGCTTAATCCGGGTTGTAAAGCCTCCGTGCGGTAACCCGCAGGTGCGACCGCAGAGATGACCACACCGCGCTCATCAGGGTTGATGAAGACTAATCCCGAACTGACGACCGTCAGCACCACCGCAATTATTAATAGGGTTATTACTAGTGACTTCCCGTTTTTGAGCGGTGTTTTTCGAACCGCGCGCATCACCACCAAAGCCAGCACGCCAAACACTGCGATCCAAACAAAACCTGAAATTCCTTTAAGCAAACTGGCGATATCCATTTTCTTCTCCTTAGAACTCTAACGCTGCAAACTGGATGTATTATAGATGAAAAACATTCATATTCTGATAAAGGATAGCGGGATATTGTAAAAACTGCGTTAACGTTTTTCGAAATTAGGGTTTTTGTTGTTCCCATCTAATCGCTATAATTACAGGTATGAAGATCAACGCCATTCTTGTCCATGAGATCGCGGCCACCCTTAACGGGAGGGCGATTCGCATCAGCAACCAGCTTTCCCGCCTCCCCGAACCGGGAGAATATTTTTTGGCATTCGCCCCCGGCACCAGCCAGGTTTTGCCTATTGCTTTATTCCCCTATGAAATGGGCACGGAAAGCCTGACCTTATGTGGAACCTTCCCCGGTGAATGGCAGCCCGGAACCTCCATCAATATTCAGGGACCCTTGGGCAACGGTTTTCATCCGCCAGCCATCGCCGGTAAAATCGCGCTGCTTGCCATTGACACTTCATTGAGTGACAGGTTGTACGCGTTGATGCTTCACTCTTTATCTCTCGGGTTGGCGGTTGCCTGGGTGGCGGATACCATCGCGCAACAATTCCCGGCGCAGGTGGAACTGCTTGATTCATCCGACCTGGTTGAAGCGGTCAACTGGTCTGATTACTCTGCTGCGGCTGCCACACTCACCGGGTTGGGCTCTCTCGTCAATAGACTCGACCGTCATGCTGATTTGAAGAAAAAAGTGGATGTGCTCATCGACTCACCCATGGTTTGCGGCAGTGCCCGCTGCGGAGTCTGCGCTGTTGAGACCAAAAAAGGCTGGAAACTTGCCTGTAAGGATGGCCCTGTGTTCAATTTGGAGGAGGTCCTCAATGGCTGAGATCCTCCCCCTTCCCGGTGCATTATCCCCATATATGAATGCGTCCGGATTTTTCGGCTACACGCCACCGTCTGCCAGATTGCTCACGGACAGGCTCGGGGCATTTATCACTCCGCCCATCAGCCTCAGCAAACGCACTCCCGCCCGCAATCGCTGCCTTGTCGAATATCCCGGCGGTTTCCTGCTGCATACCGGCTTGCCCAATGATGGCTTCAGCCGTAATCTTAAGCAGCACCAGAAGCAATGGTCCGGGTTCAAAACCCCGGTTTGGCCGCATCTTCTTCCGCAAAGCGCATCTGATTGCCGGCAGATGGTACGCGCGCTCGAAGACGTGGAGAACGTCGGCGCGCTGGAGATCAGCCTGCCCGACGATGCTGACCCGCGTCAGATCGAGGAGTGGCTTGAAGCGGCAGTCGGAGAATTACCCCTCTACGTTTGCACGCCGCTATTCTCACCCTGGCAGGAATGGCTGGATGTGTTTCACTTGTATAACATTTCGGGGATCGTGCTCTCCGCGCCGCGCGGTTCCATTTACCACAACGGGGCTCTCGTCAGGGGCAGGCTCTATGGTGCGTCACTCTTTCCGCTGATGCTGGATGTCCTTCACCACAACCGTGATTGCGGTATTCCCCTTATCGCGGGCAGCGGGATATTTAGTTTTGACCAGGCTGAAATGGCATTGCAGGCAGGCGCTAGTGCGGTTCAGTTTGATGCTTGCCTGTGGCAGCTCGCACCACTCACATCTCCAGCCAGATCGTCACCGGACCATCATTCTGAAGGTTGACCAGCATGTGCGCGCCAAACTCCCCCGCCTGTGTGGGGATGTTGAATTTGCGCAGTTCCCCCACAAAATGATCCACCAGCGGGCTGGCAAGGTCAGGCGGCGCCGCCCCCACGAATGAAGGGCGGTTGCCTTTGCGTGTGTCCGCGAACAGGGTGAATTGGGAGACCACAATAGCCGCTCCCCCGCTATCCATCACGGAGAGGTTCATCTTCCCTTGCTCATCTTCAAAAATGCGCAGTTGGGCGATCTTCTTTGCCATCGCTGCGGACTTCACCTCATCGTCCCCCGGAGCGATCCCCAGCAGGATCAACAACCCGTTGCCGATGTCGGCAATGGTTTTCCCCTCAACAATTACCTGGCTACTGTTCACGCGCTGAATGATTGCCCGCATGGATACTCCTGTTAATTGGAAAAACGCCTGTTTCCAGGCGTTACGTTTCAGGGAAGATCGATTGCTTTGCGCACATCCACCATGGTGGCTTCGGCGATTTCACTCGCCCGCCTGGCGCCGTCGCGCAGCATGTCCCAGGTAGTGTCGGGGTCTTTTGCCAGTTCAGCCCTTTTGGCACGCATGTCTGCGAAGTAGGCGTTCATGTTCGCTCCTAATATTTTCTTGCAATCCACGCAGCCGATGCCGGCTCTGCGGCACTCCACATTGATCTCCTCCACCTTTTCTTTGGGGGTGAAGATCTTGTGTAAACTGTAAACATTGCACACATCCGGGTTGCCCGGGTCGCTGCGGCGCTGGCGCGCCGGGTCGGTCACCATTTGCATCACGCGCGCGCTGGTCTCTTCGGCGGTGGCAGCCATCTCGATATCGTTGTTGAGGCTTTTGCTCATCTTGTTCACCCCGTCGATCCCCAGGATCTTGGGGAATTCGGTGAACTTGGCTTGCGGTTCGTTGAGCACGTTGCTGTTGTAGCGGAAATTGAAGGAGCGCACGATTTCGCGCGCGAATTCAATATGCGGGGATTGATCCATTCCCACCGGCACCAGGTTCGTGCGGTACAGCAGGATGTCTGCGCTCATCAGCACCGGGTAGCCCACCAGACCGTAATTTATATTGTGCGGGTTCTCGCGAACTTTCTCTTTGAAGGTCGGCAGGTCAGTTAGCTTACCCAGCGGTGTGACCATCGAGAGTAGCGTGTGCAGTTCGGTCACCTGTTTCACCATGGACTGCACGAAGATGATCGATTTTTGCGGGTCCATGCCGGCTGCCAGCCAGTCCCACGCCATTTCCAGCGTGTTCTGGCGCAGGTCGCGCGTGGTTTCCAGCGTGGTCAGCGCGTGCAGGTCAACGATGCAGTAAACGCAGTCGTACTCCTCCTGCAGTTTGATGTAATTGGCGATGGCGCCGAAGTAATTGCCAATATGCTGCCGCCCGGTGGGGCGGGCTCCCGAAAAAACGCGCCCTTTTTTTCCTGCCATGTTAACCTTCCTCAATGAACTTCCGTACCAGAGTTTTCACTTCGCCGGGTTCAGCGTGCCGCCCGCTTTGCTTCTTTGAATACACCAGCTTGCCGTTCACCGTCACCTCGAACGCGCCGCCCGAGGATGGGATCAGAATTAATTGCTTGATGCCGGGCTCGTAAGCTTCCAAAAGTTCGGCTGCCAGACTGGCAGCTTTATTGGTGTAGTGTCAAACCGCGCAGTATTCAATGGTGATATGCATGGAAACTCCTGTTGAAATTATGGCATGATTATAACTGATTCTAATCTGCTGATGTTCAGCGCGAATCCATTTTGGTACAATCATACGGTGAATAAAGTATGAAATTTAAATTCCTCTTTAAACGCCTATTCGACCTTCTCATCAGCACCCTGCTGTTAATTGTGCTATCGCCATTGCTGCTCGTCCTTATCATACTTGTCTGGATCTTCCTCGGCTGGCCGGTCATCTTCAGCCAGGCGCGCCCCGGTCTGCGCGGCAGCATCTTCAAACTTTACAAATTCCGCTCCATGCGCGACTTGCGCGACGCTAACGGTAACCTGCTGTCTGACGAGCAGCGCCTCACCCCCTTTGGGCGTTTCCTGCGCTCTTCCAGCCTGGATGAACTGCCTGAACTGATCAATGTTCTCAAGGGCGAAATGAGCCTGGTCGGTCCGCGCCCGCTGCTTATCGCCTACCTCGAACGCTACACCTCCGAGCAGGCGCGCCGCCACGAAGTGCTCCCCGGCATCACCGGCTGGGCGCAGGTCAACGGGCGCAACGCCCTCACCTGGGAGGAGAAGTTCACCCTGGATGTGTGGTATGTTGATCACCGCACATTCTGGTTGGATATTCGAATCCTCTTCATGACGCTTTCCAAAGTGTTCAAGCGCGAAGCCATCAACACTCCCGGCAGCGCCACCTCCCCGGAATTCATGGGAACACCCGGAAAAAAGCCAGTCAACCCTGATTAATCAAAAAACTTGCCAAATTGGCAAGTTTTGGCTTAAAAATTCGCCAAACAGGCTAGTTGTATTTCCAGCCTTTTGTGGGACAATTTAAATACAACCCCGATCACGAAAAAGCTTTACAACCTTATTCGTTTAGGGGATTTGTTTCTTTTTGTTCCGTGGAAACAAGTCGAATCGTTATACGGGTGAGGTCGCCTTACTGCACGCTCAAGGGGATGATCCAGCCGCCCTGCAGCGCTTCGGCAGCCTTGTTGAACAGCTCCTGCCGTGCCGGGGACACGAGTGTTTCATCGTTCACCACCAACAGCACCACCCGGCTCACTGCTTCCTGCGCTCCCTGCCCCTCTAGCAATTTGGGCAGTATCTCCTCAAGCGCGCTGTTCACGTCAAAACCCAAAATGGCAGCATAACGACCGGCTTCAGCAGAATTGGCGTTTTCCCCGATCATGGCAATCTCGGCGGTCTTCAGAGCCTCGATCACCTCCGGCACATCCGCCGCCCTGCTGACAAAGGTTACGTCAACATAACTGCTATTCAAAACTTCCACGTCCGCGGTCATGTCTACCCCGCTTTTTCCACTGATGTCCTGGTAGAGAGGGGAAGGATTATAAGGAGGATACACCGAGTAACACGTACCGCACACGTAGCTGCCGCCGTTCGTAAATGCATCGCTGATGACCTCGATGGAGGCACCTTCGGCACTGAGGAGCCCGCCCGAGCGCCACTCTTCAGAAACCAGCGTGGTCAGTTGCCCCGCCATGAATGCCAGGTCTTCTGGCTTATTCTGGATAACGCTCAGGTTGCCGGCAGGGGCGATCCTGGTACTTCCCACACCCACAAATTGGGTTTGTGGATTCGAGGAGGCAATAGCATTGAGGCTTTCACCGGCATCCAATACAACAGCCATCGGTACCCCGGCAAAATCACCGTCCAGTGTTGCCTGTGTTTCGAAAACCAGGTTGTTTGCCAGGGCAAATTCACCCAGTAAGGTGGTCAGCGCTTCATCTACCTGTCCTTGCGGATCAACCAGTACCAATTTCGCCGGTGTTGGGGTTGCCGCGGCAACCGTCGGTTCGAGCGTTGAGGGTTCGCTTGGGGTCATCGCTGCGTTGGTTGGGTTTCCATCACACGCGGTGATGGAAACAAGCAGAATTCCGCATATCGCAAGTGTTGTAAAAAAGTTTTTTAAACGAGTTCGGCTCATGCAGTTATTTTATCTTACCTTCCTGTTTTTCGAGGTTAATTTCTGCCTGATAGCGAAATTGATTGCCCGGCGAGAGGACAATTTAAAGTAAACACTTGAAAAATGGATATATACAATGTATGATAATACCGATTAGGAACGTTACAGTTCCGATTCGGTACAAATTTTATGAAAAGTCAATTTGACCAGCTCGATCAAAACATTATCCAAATCCTGCATGCAGATGCGCGCATGTCGGCTTCTGAGGTTGCCCGCGCATTAGATGCCAATGAGCGCACCATCCGCAAGCGCATCGACCGCCTCTTTCGCCTTGGAGCGCTCCGCCTGGCTGCCATTGTCGATCCTGATGCGTTCGGGTACAACATCGCGGTGGATATTCTCCTCGAGGTCGATCCCGAAAGTGAAGAGCGGGTGATCGCCTCTTTCAAGTCCATCCCGCAGATCTCGTATATTGCCCTGGGTCAGGGCACCAGGGAACTCTCGATCGAATGCCGCTTCAAGAATAACGATGCCATGCATCAATTCCTGCGGAAAACCTTGCCCGCCATTCCGGGTGTACACATCCGCGCTTCATCCCTGGTTCCGCGCATCCTCCGCAATATTGATGAATGGCTGCCCGCTGACAGCGATTTCAATACAGGTGATTCAGCAGATTAATGCAATTTAGGCTTATGTGAGTAGTTCAAGGTAAACCAAAGGAGAAGAGGATGGAATTAACGCACTTCATCGATACCCAGGACTTTTCAAAGGAGGAATTGCTTGACCTGATTCACCTTATTCGCTTGATCAAGCAAGCCGATAAAGAAGGGGCAACCCCACTGCTCCTCAAGGGGGCATCACTGGCGATGTTATTCGAAGAGCCCTCAACCCGTACGCGCATCTCCTTCGAGGTTGGTATGGCTGAGCTTGGCGGGC
>CAZSGL010000008.1:0-27318 GCA_964606265.1 uncultured Anaerolinea sp.
AACAGGATTAGTTGTTAGGGCTGTCAATATTCACGTCCGAGGACTTCGGATCAGCAATACTGATTAATAATTATTACACATGACGATATCTCAACTGAAAACGAGCGAACCTGTGACTGAATCCTCTCCTCAAATTTACTCAATTAATGGACAAGATCTAAAGAGAATTATTGGGTCTTCCCTTTTATGGCTCAAGGCTCATCAACAATTAATTAACAGCCTGAACGTGTTTCCAGTACCAGATGGAGACACAGGAACGAATATGTTGCTCACGATGCAAGCTGCTTATAATGAAATCGTCAATTCTCATGAGCACAATATCGGAAAAATGGCAAAAGACCTTGCCCAGGGCGCGCTTATGGGCGCGCGTGGCAATTCTGGTGTCATCCTGTCTCAAATCTGGCGTGGTTTTGCACGTGCGCTGGATTCTTATCCTGAAATGGACGCGCAATTATTTTCCCGGGCACTCACCGAAAGTAAAAACACTGCCTATAAGGGTGTCGTTCGACCTGTAGAAGGTACTATCCTTACTGTGATCAAAGATGTTGCAACCGCAATTGAAAACTCGGTAGAGAAAACCACCAACCTGGTGGAATTGCTCACTGACGCTGTGAACGCTGCAGATGTTTCAGTAAAATATACTCCAGAATTACTTCCTATTTTGAAAACAGCAGGCGTCGTTGATTCAGGCGGTAAAGGTCTCTTCATTCTGCTTGAAGGGATGTTGCGGCATGTCAATCAACAATCACTTGAAGTTTCAGACATTACTCTTCAATCAATCTCGTCAATGGCAATGAAAGAGACTATGGATGCTGTGGAAGAGGGACAGGAAGTTGAGGTCGTTATCGATTTTCAACCGAAAGGTGCTTTTGATCTTAATTCCTTCTATAATGACCTTTCCCGAATCGGAACATCCATCCAGGTTGGAGAAGGTGATGGCATGTACCGCATGCACATCCATGTTGAAGCTGAAAAACAAAACGAACCGCTTAAATATGTATCCAGTGTTGGCTCCTGGTCCAAGGTAGCCATGGAAAATCTCCAAATCCAAATGGAAAATTCCACCAAAAAGAAATCGGATTACACTTTGAATGAGTTTAAACCCGGATCAATTGCTGTAATTGCAATTTCACCCGGTATTGGAATTTCCAAGATCTTTGCAAGCTTGGGTGTTGCCGCCATTGTTGAAGGTGGTCAAACCATGAACCCAAGCACAGAAGAGATACTAAATGCATTTGAAGACTTACCTTCAGATCAAATCATAATTCTTCCGAACAACAAGAATATTGTGCTTGCTGCCGAGACTGCCAAAACCTTAAGTGTTAAAAATGTTAAGGTTGTTCCCTCGCTCAATATTCCACAGGGCTTATCTGCACTGCTAAGATTGGATCCTGAAGGTAATCTTGAGGAAATTGTGCAAGAAATGGTTTCTGCTCTCAGTGATGTGGATGCAGGTGAGATTACAACTGCGACTCGCACTGTAGACCTTAATGGCGTGGAGGTTCTTTCAGGCGAAAATATTGGTCTGTTGAACGGGAAGTTGGTTGTTTCAGGTAAGACTACCGGTGAAACAACTCTTGCATTGCTTAAGAAAGCTAATATGAGCGAGAAAGAACGTGTTACGCTCTTTACTGGAGAAAACATTACTTCCGAAGAAGTTACAGCGATAAGTGCTCAAATTCAGGAGGAATTTCCTGACCATGAAATTGAAGTCCATGAAGGTGGTCAACCACACTATCAGTTCCTCATCTCTCTTGAATAACAATGACATCATATGCAATCATTACTGATGACGCCGCTCATTATTGTCCAGAAAACCTGCCTGGCAACGTATGCTTTATCCAGATCAATCATAACTTTTCTAGCTTAAAAACCAGAAATCAATCCAGAGAAGATTCAACTCACTTATTCCCGGATTTTCTTTCGTTAAAAACGCATTCCATAATTTCTCCCCCAAATAAACACGAATTATCAACCCAGCTTGTAAATATAATTCGGGATTTCGATGAAATCTTCTGTATTACCATCACCAGAGGGATAAATTCGATTTATTCAATTTTTGAAGAAATCAGTATCAAACAAAAAGGACGTGGAAATTTTCACTTGATCGATTCTCAGACTTTGTCTGCGGGACAAGGTTACTTGATCCAGCGCACAATCCAATTAATAAATCAGCATATCCCCGCAAACCGTATCGAGGAAAATCTGCGGGAAGAGATACCCAATATTTACACTTTGATCTGCACACCCAACCTATCCTATTTATATGCTTCAGGTTTTGTAGATTTGGGACAGGTAATTTCAGGCGAGCAGCACACCTTGTATCCGGTATTTGGTCTGGAAGACGGTAAATTCAGCGCCCTTGAGAAACAGAAAAACATACATAGTGCAGTTGAATACTTCAATGAATTTATTGGTGAGTACGATCAATTGAAAGAAATTTTCTTTTTGCACCCAGCTCGCCAACCAGTAGGAGACGCCACTAACTTGGAACAATTTGTGCATGAGAACCTTCCAAATGTGCGTTATTCAGAAGTAAAGTGTAATGAATTCTTGACTCATTTGATCGGACCGAGAGGTTTTGGTCTGGTCATTGTTGAATAACCAAATTCTACAAAGTCATCTCAACTTCACATTAGTGTAAAATTACCCTATGGTCAGGTCTCTCGACAAGCTTTGTAAAATATTGGTTTTCGAAAGTCGGGAACAATTTAATAACCATGTGATCATCGGGGGTTTAGAAAAATTTCTCTCCAACATTCTTCCGGAATTACAAAAAGATAATGTTCCCGATTCGCTTATTAAGGCTATAAGCGATGCGTGTACTATCTACGCGGGATGTTCACCTGAGGAACGAGAAGAATTGATCATTGGCCTTTCTTCACAGATTGAGAAGATATCCGGCCAAAAAACCGACCTGGTTAAATTGACCAAAATTGATGTTGCCACAACCATGACACCGGACGTAATAATAAAGGAAACACCAGGACAAATTACCCCGGTTAATCCTCTTTTTCCAGGACGATTACGGTCAAGATCTCAAGCGCCTACCGGTTTGGACGCTGATATAACCGCGCTCGAGAATATCGGCGTTGCCAAGGCGGTGGAATTTCATCAATTGGGAGTTTTCAAGGTTAGAGACCTTTTTTACCTGTTTCCAAGAAGATATGATGATTACTCAAAATTAAAGCCTATCAATCGGCTTGAATTCAATGAGCAATTGACAATTATCGCTACTGTACAGAGTGTTCTTTCAACTAAAATGCGTAATAGAGAAATGACCCGGGTTGAAGTGGTTGTAAGCGATGGTACGGGCTTTTTACGGCTGGTTTTTTTCAGGGGGTCAAAATACATCCGCTCATTTGAGGCGCAGTTTCCTCATGGACGGCAGTTGGTGATCTCCGGCAAAACGGAAATGTACCTCGGCAGACTGCAAATGAATAATCCCAACATTGAAGATCTTGACCAGGCGCATTTGAATACCAGTGGGATTATTCCGGTTTACCCATTAACGGCCAAGTTATCACAAAAATTTTTGCGCACAACGGTCAACAATACCATCAACTACTACGTCAACAGGGTGCAGGACTTCTTATCGGCATCAATTAAGCGCCAGGTCGAACTTATCGACCTGCCAGTCGCTCTTCACCAGGTCCACTTCCCACAATCCATGGATTTGTTGGAGTCTGCCCAAAAAAGGCTGGCATTTGATGAAATTTTCCTGCTCCAGCTTGGTGTTTTACAGCAAAAACGCAATTGGATTTCTCAACCAGCCACAAAATTCGCTCTCACGGAAAACCAATTAACAACGTTTACTGATTCACTCCCATTTACACTAACTAAAGCGCAATTCAAGATGATTGACGAGGTCACCAAAGACCTGTCCTCTGGTTCACCTATGAACCGCCTATTGCAGGGTGATGTTGGATCTGGAAAAACCGTCATCGCAGCTTTTGCTATCGCCTCAATTGCAAAAGATCAGGCACAATCAGCTGTTATGGCGCCCACAAGCATTCTGGCGGAACAACATTACAGGTCTTTACGCACTATTCTTGGGGCAATTAAGCAGCCTGGCTTGGCTGTTACTGAATCCGAAATCAGGTTATTAACTGGGGATACCTCAGCCAAAGAACGTGAAGAGATTAAGACAGGATTGATGGATGGCTCAATAAAATTATTAATTGGAACACATGCTTTGATCGAATCACCTGTCCAATTCTTGAATTTGCAACTTGTGGTTATCGATGAGCAACATCGTTTCGGGGTCAGTCAGCGTGCATTATTGAGGCAAAAAGGTGTCAATCCGCATTTGCTCGTCATGAGCGCTACCCCAATTCCACGGTCTCTAGCCCTGACAATATATGGTGATCTCGAATTATCAATAATGGACGAAATGCCTGTGGGACGCAAACCTGTCGAAACGCACATTCTGAGTCCCCGCGACCGGGAACGTGCTTATCAGATCATCCGCAACCACTTAAAACTAGGACATCAAGCCTTCATCGTCTATCCGCTCATTGAAAACGACGAAAACGGAGAAGTGAAAGCCGTAATCAGTGATCACGAATTGCTGCAAAAAGAGATCTTTCCTGACCTTCAAATCGGATTGCTTCACGGTCGCTTGTCTCCGGATGAAAAAGAATCGGTGATGATGGCTTTCCACGACCAAAAATATTCCATCCTGGTCTCCACGACCGTTATCGAGGTTGGTGTTGATGTACCCAACGCGACCGTCATGATGATCGAAGGGGCTAATCGATTCGGATTGGCTCAACTTCATCAACTGCGTGGCAGGGTTGGAAGAAGCCATGAACAATCAATTTGCTTGTTAATTCCGGAGGATGAAGATTCACTGGAAAACGAGCGGTTGTCGGTAATGATCGAAACAAATGATGGATTCCTCCTGGCTGAAAAGGACCTACAGCAACGCGGTCCTGGAGATTTCATCGGTTTTCGTCAGTCTGGTTTTGCTGATCTTAAAATGGCAAAGATCACTGACATTCGCCTAATTGAAAAAGCGAGAAATGCAGCTGAGATGCTTTTCGCTGATGACCCTTTGTTGGAAAAAACTGAAAATGCGTTATTATTACAGAAACTCCAATCATTTTGGAATTCTGATAAAAGTGATATTAGTTAGGGAGAATTAATGATCAAAGCCGTCTTTCCAGGATCCTTCGATCCAATACACAATGGTCATGTGGATATTGCTACACGGGCAGCCCGGGTTGTTGATGAACTCGTAGTGGCTGTTTACGACAAACCTCTCAAAAATTTCTTATTTTCACCTGAAGTTCGCATGGCCCTTGTCAACGAAGTATTCAAAGACAATCCCAAGGTGACTGTATGCGGTTACAGTGGCTTAACAGTAAAATTCTGTGAACAAATTGGCGCTGGGGTTATGATCCGTGGTTTACGGGTATTTTCTGACTTTGAATTCGAATTCCGTATGGCGTTAGCCAATCACCGTTTGTCACCGGATGTGGAAATGATGGCACTTATTACCAGCGATGAAAATTCATTCCTTTCATCTACCACTGTTCGAGAAATTGCAGCCTTAGGTGGTGATATCACAACAATGGTCCCGCCTCACGTTGCGATAGTGTTGCGCGAGAAATTTGCATCTCTGGGGGATGACCAGACTGTTGTCCCGACTCATACTTTTCGAGATTAAATTGGCCCAATGATTGCATCCATATTTATATATTCGGTATAATTAGTTTAGGAGTGGTCATATGGATATACTACATTTGGTCGATCGGTTGGAAGAATTATTTAATGAGAGCCGTCCTGTTTGGTTCACACATAGTGTGATTGTCGACGAGGATCGGCTTTTGGATCTGATTGACCAAATGCGCATCACCATTCCGGAAGAGATAAAAAAAGCCCAGCAACTGCTCGCCCAACGGGATAGAATCCTCGCTCAGGCACAAGAAGAAGCCAATCGTACCATCGCACTGGCGCGTGAAAAAAGCGAGAAATTGGTCGAAAAGGATCCTGTCACTCAGGCTTCACAAATAAGGGCAGACCTGTTGATCGAGCAGGCAAAAAGTGAATTCGAACAAACCAAAAAAGATGCCGACGCATATGTAATCCAGACTCTCCAAGCCCTTGAAGGTGAATTGGAAAAATCCTTAACTCAGGTAAAAAATGGCATCATGACATTACAAGTAGAAAAACCAAAACCTGAAGAAGTGCAATAAACTAAAAACACCTTGAGAAAATCCTCAAGGTGTTTTTTTTATCGTTCAGTTCTTTTGGTCTTCTGCTTTATTCTTTTTTAAAGCAGATTTCACTTTTTTAATTGTTGGATTCTCTGAAATCGCTTCATCATGCAACGCAAACCTGATTACCTCATCCATGTGCCGAACATAATGAATTTTTACATCTTCAAGCACCTTTTTCGGGACTTCAACCAGGTCTTTTTTGTTCTTTTCTGGTAAGAGAATTATCTTTAATCCCGCACGATGAGCGGCTAATATTTTCTCTCGCACCCCACCGATAGGCAGGACATTTCCGCGCAACGTGATTTCACCCGTCATACCAATTTCTTTGTATACTTTTCGGTCCGAAAGCGCAGAAAACAGAGCTGTGGCGATGGTAATACCGGCACTTGGACCATCCTTGGGGATCGCACCTTCAGGAATGTGGATATGGATGTCCAGGCTCTCAAATATCTCAGGATCTACTTCCAGGGTACTCGAACGCGATTTTAGATAGGAAAGCGCCGCCTGGGCTGATTCCTGCATCACGTCCCCGATTTGACCAGTTACTTGCAGGTTCCCTTTCCCCTCAAGGATCAGGACTTCAACTGGCATAATTTCACCGCCATTTTCAGTCCAGGCAATTGCAGTCGCCACACCTACTTCATCCTGTCTTTCAGCCTCGGTCATAAAGAATTGCGGGGGACCAAGGAATTTTTCGATCAAACGCGGGTTGACTATGCGAGTAATGCGTTTCTTTTCCGCTTTTTGTCGGGCTTCTTTCCGTAAAATATGGGCAATTTCGCGTTCAAGATTCCTGACACCTGCTTCGTAGGTGTATTCCCTGATGATTTTCATGATTGAGGCGTCTTCAAAGACGATCTCAGTTTGACCAAATCCATTCTCGTCCATTTGTTTGGGAATCAGGAATTTCTTGGCGATCTCGACTTTTTCTTCTTCGATATACCCCGGAAACTCGATAATCTCCATTCGATCTAATAGGGCTGGCGGGATTGAGCCCAGGCTGTTGGCGGTAGTTATGAACATCACCTTCGAGAGATCATACGGAAGTTCCAGGTAATGGTCTGAAAATGCATGATTCTGCTCAGGATCCAGGACTTCCAATAGGGCTGAGGATGGATCACCTCTGAAATCTGCACCCAATTTGTCGATCTCATCGAGCATAAATAACGGATTAACTGTTCCAGCTCTCCGAATCGTCTGCAAGATTCTGCCTGGCATCGCCCCAATGTATGTGCGTCGATGACCACGGATTTCAGCTTCATCACGAACACCGCCCAGGGATAACCGCACGAACTTTTTATCAAGCGCAGTAGCAATAGATTGTCCCAGGGAGGTTTTTCCGGTTCCGGGAGGTCCGGTAAAACAAAGGATCGGCTGGCGTTCCTTCTTCGGCTTTAGGCTCTTCACAGCAATATATTCCAGGATGCGATCCTTCGCTTTTACCAGGCCAAAATGGTTTTCTTCAAGTATCTTGGCAGCGTGATGTACATCAAGGTTATCCGTTGTGTAGGTATCCCACGGCAGATCAATAATCCAATCAAGGTATGTTCGAATGATGCCAACTTCCGGAGCCATAGCCGGCATTTGGGTCAGGCGTTCGATCTCTTTCTTTGCCTGTTTCTTGGCTTCTTCGGGCATGACCTTGTCTTCGATCTTTTTGCGCAGTTCGTTGATCTCGCGGGTCCAGATATCTCCTTCACCGAGTTCGTTTTGAATAGCCTTTAATTGTTCCCGAAGGTAAAACTCGCGTTGCGACCGATCCACTTCGCTTTGTACCCGGTTTTGAATTTCATCCTCCAATTGGAGAACGTCCAATTCCTGTGCCAGCAACCAGTTCATTTTTTTCAGGCGGTCTTTTGGTTCAATAATCTTAAGCAGATCCAATCGTTCGCTGAACGGGAGCGAGATGGCCGTCGCAATCATGTCCGACAACCACCCCGGTTCGGATATATTTACAGAAAACAGATGGGCTTCATCCGGAAGGCTTCGGTCAAGCTGCACACATTTTTCAAAAAGGTCTCTGGAGGTTCTCATTAAGGCTTCAATCTGACGATCGGAGACCGGATTATCAACCAGCACAAATCCTCTAACCCAATTGAATAATTCTCCCTCAACGATTTCGGTGATCCGTACCCGCCTTCTCCCCTGGACGAGAGCAGAAGCGTTGCCATCCTGGAGTGAGAGTAACCTGCCCACGGCAATTTCAACCCCGACATCAAGAAAATCGCCAGGTTTCGGCTTTTCAATTTCACCATCTTTTAAAACCAGTGAAATCATCGTACCACCATGTTTTTGGACGTAATTGATGGCTTCCATGTTGGATCCGGGTGATATGAAGATAGGTGATACCATGCGCGGAAAAACTACAATATCACGCATAATAAGCACTGGGCAATAGATCAACCCATTCTCATCTGGCGTGGCATCCGTCACCTGGTACAACTCATCCGTGCGTTGATAAAGCGCGGTGGTGTACTCTTCGGGATTGTCTAATCTTTTCTTCCAGTCGTCTTTCATATTTTTTCCTGACTCTTCTCTTGTGTGAGGATTTCTTTTGCTGCAGCGGCCACAAAAATACTCCCGGTGATAAGGACAACACCATGCGTTGATTTTTCCCTTATCAATTCAAGCGCTTCTTCTATCGATTGTGTAATTGTTGCATCGCGCTTTAGTTGAGAGGCAATTTCAGCAAGGTTTTCAGGTTCAAACGCCCTCGGATGGATGCTCTTAGTCACAATGATATCATCCACAACAGGGAATAACACCTCGAACATCCCGCGAATATTTTTATCTTCAGACGCGCCAAAGATTAATGTGATTTTTTTATTCTTGAGGTATTCTTTGACAGTGGCTTGCAACTTTATGGCGCTATCTACATTATGGGCTGAATCTAGAATGATCAGTGGATTTTTCTTTATGATCTCGAATCTGCAGGGCCAGTAGGCTGACCGAAAGCCGTCAACCACGTTATCTTCTGAAATCTGAAATCCCCTCGTATTAATGACGTCGAGAGCGGCGCGCGCAGTGGCTGCATTCTCGATTTGGTGGTATCCAAGTAATGAGATGGTGTAATTCACAGGTTCTTGTTTTGCTTGCGTTAGCTTGGAAAGTGAAAAACGCTGGCCTTCAAGCGAATGGAATTGTGATGTGTAGGTGTATTCTTCTTCCACAAAAACAATTTTGGAATCATTCTTATTCGCTATTTCCGCCAAGACACTGTTCACTTCAGGAAAACCCTGCGGGGCAATTACAACCGGGATACTCTTCTTTATTATTCCGCCTTTTTCTCCCGCGATTTTTTCAATCGTGTCACCCAGGATATTCATGTGATCATAGGAAAGTGATGTGATCACAGATAAAATGGGGGTCACAACATTGGTCGCATCCAATCGGCCGCCAAGACCAACTTCGACGATGGCAATATCAACTTTTTGTTCAGCAAAGCATTGAAATCCTATCGCGGTGGTAATTTCAAACGTTGTGATCTCTGGAATAGATGCCACAGCCGGTTTAATTGCGTTGACCTGCCGTATCAGCTCCTGGTGTGAAATGGGAATCTGGTTAATCTGAATACGCTCGCAATAATCATGTAAATGGGGTGATGTGTAAAGACCTACCTTGTACCCTGCGCCTTGCAGGACAGCGGCAATTAATACCGATGTACTACCTTTACCTTTTGTTCCAGCTATGTGCACAACCGGATAATTTTGATGCGGATTACCCATCTTTTCCATTAGATCCCGCATTCGCTGTAGATTGAATTTCTCGGCTGAATAGCGTAATTGTTTTGTCAGACTATAATCTACAAAACTATAGAGATAATCCAGCGCGGTATCATAATTACTTTTGGGATTCACCATACTCATTAAACCTATTCTATATTATATTAATGGTGGGATTGTACCCGTGCGGTATCCAGATGACAAGAGCAAATCCACGGAGAGAGAAAATAATCATGGTATCACTTCTTACTATCAAGTATTCATTCCCTGAGTGTCAATCGCTCAAGGAAAAACGCTCTTTAATACAACCGTTATTGTCGCGTATTCGCAAGGAATTCAATGTGTCAGTTTCTGAGGTTGGTTTACAGGATATCTGGCAAAATTCATGGATCGGGATAGTTTCCATTTCAAATGACAGCAAGCATAACGCCCAGGTATTACAGGAAGTGGTGAGTTTTTCTGAATCTAATTTCCCTAATCTCGAAATCATGGAACACCACATAGAAAACTTCTGAAATCACAATTTATTTGTCGCATGTCAAAATCCTGTTTTGGAGTATTTATTGGTGCCAAGTCCACAAATTATTGAATCAAAATTAAAACAAATCCTTCTTCAGGTTCAAAAACCCGGTCGTTATGTAGGTGGAGAATACGGGCAGTTTGTTAAGCCATGGGATTCAGTTGCCACGCGCTTCGCGCTCGTCTTTCCAGATTTATATGATATTGGTGTGCCAAATCTTGGCATCACGATATTGTATGACTTGATCAATTCCAGGGAAGACTCCCTTTGCGAAAGGGCTTACGTTCCCTGGCTTGATATGGAAACCTTGATGCGTGAGCATGAGATTCCCCTCTACTCCCTTGAATCATTTCATCCATTGAATCAATTCGATATTATCGGGTTCACGCTGCCGTATGAAACCCTATATACCAACGTGCTGAATGCCTTGGATCTTGCAGGAATTCCGCTTAAATCGTCAGAACGGGATAATTCGCAACCACTGATCATCGCTGGTGGGCATGCTGCTTACAATCCGGAACCAATGGCTGAATTTATTGACGCGTTCGTTATTGGCGAAGGTGAAGATATCATTCAGGAGATCATTGATATTTTTCAGCAGGAAAAATCGAAGGGTTCTACCCGTAAGCAGATACTTTCTGCCTTGCAACATTTACCTGGAATTTATGTCCCTTCGCTCTTCCACGTTACTTACCAGGAGGATTTCTCGATCGAATCGGTCCTTCCTATTGATTCCTCCTATCCAAAACAAGTTTTAAAACGTTTTGTCCCCAAATTACCAGATCCGCCTTCAAGGTTTCTTGTTCCGTCTGTTGATGTCGTTCATAACAGGATTGCGATTGAGATCATGCGCGGCTGCACCCGCGGCTGCCGCTTCTGTCATGCCGGGATCGTCAACCGCCCAGTTCGTGAACGCAGCGTTTCGCAAATCGTAAATTCGATAGAAAAAGCTCTTTTACACACTGGTTACGAAGAAATTGCTTTGTTGTCTCTCTCTTCAAGTGACTACACGCATATCGAGGAATTAGTTAACACGATTTCCGAACGCTTCGGAGAGAGAAACCTCACTGTCTCTTTACCCTCTCTCCGCATTGAATCGTTTTCCATAAAATTAATGGAAAAACTACGCGAAAGCCGCCAGGGAGGGTTCACCCTCGCTCCTGAAGCTGCTTCAGACAGCATGCGCAACAGGATTAACAAGCCCATTAGCAGAGATAACCTTGTCGAGACCACCAATGCCATCTTTGCCGCCGGTTGGACGAATATCAAGCTCTATTTCATGATCGGTCAGCCTGGAGAAACCATCGAGGATGTCCAGGCGATCGCGGACTTGTGTAAGGACGTCCTCATTGAAGGACGCAAGATTATCGGTAAAAAAGCCAATCTCCACGCCGGTATCAGCACTTTCGTTCCCAAACCGCATACACCTTTCCAATGGGCGAACCTCGATCCACTTCCGGCAGTTCTGGAAAAACAAAACTTACTCAAGGATCAATTACGCGGTCCAGGACTCAAGATGACCTGGTCAAATCCTCGCGAGACAATACTTGAAGCCGCCCTCACCAGGGGTGATCGCCGTTTATCGGCGGTAATTGAAGATGCCTGGCAGCATGGAGCTAAATTCGATGCCTGGCAGGATCAGTTCAACTACAATATCTGGATGGACGCCTTTGATCGTATCGGAATTTCTCACGATTTCTATACCACCAGGAAGCATGAGCTTAATGAAATATTTCCTTGGGATCACATCATTCCCGGAGTGACTCGCAAATTCCTTGAAAAGGAATATCAGAAATCCCTAACCGGAGAGCTCAGTGATGATTGCCGTGATGCCTGTGTTTCATGCGGTATCTTGCCTACTTTTATTAACTTACGCCGGGAAAACAAAGGGGATTCCTGGTTATGCCCTGAGGTAAAGGAATGAACCGCATTCGTTTGACCTATAAAAAAGGTGCTGCGCTGCGCTATACAGGGCATCTTGACCTGCATAAAGTCTGGGAACGCACTTTCAGGCGTGCGTGTCTGCCATTGGCATATTCTCAGGGATTTCACCCCCAACCAAAGATTCAACAGGCTTGCCCCTTACCTCTCGGCTTCACCAGTGAATGTGAAATTGTCGATTTTTGGATAACAGAAAACATCCCAACTGATGCCATCTCCGCAACGCTTGAACCCGCGTTGCACCCCGGCATCACCATCCTGGATTTGAAATCCATTCCCCTTGCTAATCCACCTCTTCAGACAACCATTCGAAGCGCGGAATTTGAAATCTCCTTTCCCCAGTCTGAAATCATTGAGACTATTAAGGAAAAGATTAATTCCATTTTATCCGCCCATACCCTGATGCGCGAGAGGCGTGGAAAAACTTACGATTTGCGCTCTTTAATTCATTCACTCGTCATTAGGAATGACATTTCCCCCAAGATGGTTGTTCAACTTTCTGCCATGCCGGGTGCCACCGGTCGGCCTGAAGAAGTCTTGGCAGCGATGGATATAGATCCAATCGACGTCGAGGTAACCAGGACTGCATTGTTTTTCGATAACAACAATGATTAATCAACATCTTCAAACCCCTGTATTTCAAATGTTCGAATGCCAAAATCCCGAATGTCATTTGCGTATGCCGACCAACCTATCTGTTGAGATTGTTGAATTATGTCCTTTTTGCATGAATAAAATGAAACCTGTAGGTGAACCCTTTCAAAATTCCGTTCCTGCAGCAAGCAATACTGAGTCGGCATCACCCATAATTCATATTCTTTTGGATAATTTACGTAGTGTATTCAATGTGGGTTCCATTTTCCGGTCTGCAAATGGGGCGGCAGTAGCTCACATTTATTGCTGCGGTACTACACCGACGCCTGACCACCCAAAATTCATTAAATCTGGTCTAGGTGCTGAAGAGACCGTCTCCTGGACTTATTCAAGGAACGCGCTCAACACAACAAAAATGCTAATAACACAGGGGTTTCATGTCGTTTCCTTGGAGATTTCTGGCAACTCGGACTCAATTTTCGGGTTATCTCATCAGATGTTGATTCACGAAAAATTATTATTGGTCGTAGGGAACGAGATCTCAGGGATAGATCCGGAAATTCTGTCGCTATCAGAAAACCGTATCCACATCCCCATGCTGGGGACAAAGACCTCATTAAACGTTTCCATCGCAGCTGCCATCGCGATGTATGCCTACCGTTTCAAGCTGATTGGGTCACAAAATAGCCAAATAATGTAAAATTTATTTCGTTTTCAGGAAACTTATGCCTATATACGAGTATCTTTGTTCCACATGTGATAATAAATTTGAAGCCTTAAGGTCAATCAAGGATTCAGATGCCCCGATTGTTTGTTCCCACTGCCAATCCACCAGGACAAAAAGGGTACAGTCTGCATGCTATTCTAAGACTAACAGAAACACCTCATCTGCGAATTCATCCGGTTGCGCCGGTTGCGGTGGAGGATCCTGCTCGTCCTGTTCTCATTAGGTACCAGGAAGGTATTATGGACTTTTACTCAAACAAACTAGCCTTAATCACTGGCGGATCGAGCGGAATTGGTCTTGCTCTTGCCCGCCAAATAACCCAACACGGCGGTGATATCGTCATCCTTGCACGCCGCCAAGGACTACTTGACCAGGCAATCTCCGAACTCGAACCACTTCGTGTTAAACCTGAGCAAAAAATCTTAGCTGCCAAAGCAGACGTCACCAGGTTCGATTCCCTTGCCTCTGTCTTAATTGATTTAATCAATACTCACGGGGTACCCGATGTTGTTATTAACTCAGCCGGCGTGGCTCATCCAGGTACTTTTTCTGCTTTAGACCTTAACATTTTTCATTGGATGATGGATGTAAATTACTTCGGGACAGTAAATGTCTTAAAACTTGTCGTTCCGCTTATGCAAAAACGTCGCTCAGGGTTGATTGTAAATATCAGTTCAATGGCTGGTTTTTTGGGTGTCTATGGATATACTGCCTACAGTGCCTCAAAATTTGCAGTTTCGGGATTCTCTGACGCTCTGCGGTCTGAATTAAAACCGTATTGCATCCAGGTTTCTGTGGTCTATCCGCCTGACACAGATACACCCCAGCTTGAGTATGAAAGTAAATTCAAACCCTTTATCACCAAAGAAATTTCTGGTTCAGCCAAATCTCTAAGTCCGGAAATTGTTGCGAGAGAAATTTTAAATAAAGCGTCCAGGGGAAGATATCTTATCCTTCCCGGTTCAGAGGCAAAACTTTTCTACTTTGCACACAATTTAGTCGGCAGACTACTCTATCCGATAATGGATATGATGGTGCGTTCTTCGATCAGTAAAATTAAACTCAAAAAGTAGTTCTATGTATATGAGGAAATTAAATTTTCCCGTATGATATACTCTAGAAATCTTACTATCCCAACTTGAAAAGGAAAATTTATGAAAAAAGACTTTCTCGCAGTGTCTGATTATTCCCCCGCAGAATTGCAGGAAATGCTCGACCTTGCCATTCAGCTCAAGAAAGAATATTTTTCAAAGGGAAACCAACCCATCTTTAAAGGCAAAGTACTGGCAATGCTCTTTCAAAAGCCAAGTTTGCGCACCCGCATGAGTTTTGACATGGCTATGCGCCATATGGGTGGAGATGCGTTGTACATTTCCCCCAACGAGGTTGGGCTGGGTCAAAGGGAATCCATTGCTGATGTTGCACGTGTTATTTCCGGATATGTGAGCGCCATTATGGCTAGGGTCTTCGAACATCAACACGTTTTGGACCTGGCCAAATGGGCATCCATCCCGGTCATCAACGGATTAAGTGATTACAATCATCCCTGCCAGGGGATGGCTGATGCTCTCACGATCATCGAAAAATTCGGGGCATTAAAAGGATTGAACGTAACTTATGTTGGTGATGGAAACAACGTTGCCATCTCATTAATGCACATTTGCGCAAAGTTGGGAGCCAACTTTACCATCGCCAGCCCCGAAGATTATGACATTCTACCTAAAGCCATCGATATTGCAAAAGGATTTGCAAGAGAATCAGGCAGTTCATTGAATTTCATACGAGATCCACACGAAGCGGTGAAAGCGGCTCACGTTATTTACACTGATACCTGGACCAGCATGGGTCAGGAAGCAGAAACTGAGAAACGCAAAGTCGTTTTCCCACCTTACCAGGTAAATGCCAAACTGGTCTCTGAAGCAGACAAGGACGTCATTGTTATGCACTGTCTGCCGGCCCATCGCGGACAGGAACTCACAGATGATGTTGCCGATGGGAGTCACTCCGTTATATTCCCGCAGGCACACAATCGCTTGCACGCCCAAAAAGCAGTTCTGGTGAAATTACTCGCTTAACTGACGCGTCCTAATTTCTTCTAAAACAGCCGTAGATACACCTGCGGTTGTTTTTTTGTTACGCCGTTATTCGATTACAATCATGATTAACAACTCGCGGTATTCAGGAGAAATATGAAGAGATTTGCGAAAATTGTTTGTACTTTGGGACCAAGTTCATCAGATGAAGCCACTATAACCAGCCTGATTTCTGCCGGGATGGATGTAGCCCGACTCAATTTTTCTCACGGAACGCACGAAAGTCATGCAAAATTGATCCAGGTACTTCGCAAATGTATGAAA
Source organism: uncultured Anaerolinea sp. (assembly GCA_964606265.1). Classification (GTDB taxonomy): domain Bacteria; phylum Chloroflexota; class Anaerolineae; order Anaerolineales; family Anaerolineaceae; genus UBA6107. The sequence goes on from CAZSGL010000008.1 coordinate 16,086, forward strand.
ACTACTGGCCGATCAATTTCCATTCTCCAGGATCTGCAAGGGCCAAAACTGCGTGTTGGCAAATTACCTGAAGGCGGAGTTTACCTGATTACTGGTCAGACTTTGAATTTATTCACAGCAGGTTCCGGCAGCCAGGACCTGGAAGGCAATGAACTCGCCATCCCTTTGGATGTGCCCAACCTGGCAAGAGGAGTCAAATCCGGGAATCGTATCCTGTTGGATGATGGACAATTGGAGCTACTTGTTACCGAAGTTCAGGGTGAAAATGTACATACCAGAGTGCTCATTGGTGGACTCCTGACTTCCAATAAAGGTGTGAATTTACCGGGATCAGACCTGGGAATTCCTAGTTTCACCGAAAAAGATCGGCTTGATCTCAAATTTGGTCTTGAGCAGCAGGTGGATTACGTGGCAATCTCATTTGTTGAGAATGCCAATGACATTCAAGTAGTTCGGCAGGCTATGCAACAAGAGACTCTCAATAGACCACTCCCGCCGATCATTGCAAAAATGGAGCGACCCGAAGCTGTACGGAATCTTCATGAGATCATCCACGAAGCAGATGGCGTGATGGTTGCCCGTGGTGATCTTGGAGTGGAAACTTCTCCCGCAGTTGTGCCGATTATGCAGAAACAAATCATTCAGAGCGCCAATAGGCACGCCAAGATCGTCATAACTGCCACACAGATGTTGGACTCAATGATCCAGAATCCCCGTCCTACGCGTGCTGAAGCTTCTGATGTGGCAAACGCCATCTTTGATGGCACGGATGCAGTTATGCTTTCAGGAGAAACCGCATCAGGTAAATACCCCGTCGAAGCCGTCAGAATGATGGATTCCATAGTATGCGAAGCCGAAAAACATACTGACGAATGGAGCCTGTGTGAAGATTTCCCTAAGGAAGCTTTGAAAGATGATGCATTGAGCATTGCCAGCGCCGCCCGGGAGCTGGCCCATGATCGCAATGTGACCAATATTGCAGTTTTTACCCAATCTGGGAAAACAGCATTGCTCATGTCAAAAGCTCGTCCGAGAGTACCCATTCTAGCCTATACACCGGTAGAACACACCCTGGCATTAACCAATCTTTACTGGGGAGTCACTCCCGTTTTAGTACCATTTGCCAATTCACTTGAGGAAATGGTTAGAAGCGTTGACAAATCCATTCAAACGCGTGGAAATTTGGAACCTGGTGAACAAATCGTATTGATATCGGGCTTCCCTGTTGGAGCCATGCGCCTTCCTAATTTGGCTTTGCTTCACACTGTCGGTGAAGATGTTTAATAATTTATAATTCGCTTATCGTTTTACGTATAAAAAAACAAAAACCCGTTGCCGGGTTTTTGTTTTTTCCTAGAACATGAGATTGTTGACAGTTTTCATGCTTTCCCGTGGCGGTCGCATTTGGTCAGGCGTGGAGCGGTTTAACGGGGTCTCAGGTAGATTATAAAGATCAAACATGGAAGGAACATTGGGTTTGATGTAGATTAATCCTGTTACCAGTTCATTGTGTTGTTCAGCTTCGATCATAAGCTTGAATGCCTGGACTTTATCCTGAGGGTCGTAATCCTTGTCAATTTTCTTCAGGATCACTGTACTGCCATCATGGAGAACCACTTCGCGTGACGTACCCTCTTCAAAATCTTCAACCGTGATCTCATCTCTTGCGGGGACAAATGATATTTCATGCAGTGGCTCTTCATTTGCCTTCCCAAAAGAATAGGAGTGAAATGAATTCTCGTGGTTGTGGAAAGTAACGCAAGGACTGATGATATCCAGAACTGCAATTCCCTTATGGGCGATGGCAATCTTCAATAATTCTTTCAACTGCTTGGGATCTCCTGCAAATGATCTGGCCACAAAGGTGGCATTGGAAGCCAATGCTTCAAGTGCGATATCCACCGGAAGATAAGGGTTTGTCCCCTGTTTCTTAAGAACCAAACCCCGTTCGGCGGTTGCTGAGAATTGACCTTTGGTTAACCCGTAAACGCCGTTGTTTTCAACGATATAGACCATGGGCATATTGCGACGCACCAGGTGTTTAAACTGTCCCATACCGATACTGGCGGTATCACCATCACCACTTACACCAATGGCTTTCAAGGTCTTGTCTGCGAACATGGCGCCAAGCGCCAGTGACGGCATGCGTCCATGCAAACCGTTGAATGCAAATGAGCGTCCCAGGAAATAAGTTGGGCTTTTACTGGAACAACCGATACCGCTGAACTTCACTACCTTTTCAGGCACCAGGTTCATTTCATAACAGGCGGCTACGATTTGCGCAGCAACACCATTATGTCCGCATCCCTGGCAGAGCGTGGAAGGCGCGCCGCGATAATCACCTCGCGAAAGCCCTGATTTATTAATATTTTGTTGCACTGATGGATTGGTTTCAATGGAGCTCATTGATTATCTCCTTGTTCGTTCATGACTCGTTCTTTAATCCACTTGGCAGTGAGCGACAAACCATCCATATGGCTGCAGTTCACCAGTTTTGCCGCATATTCCGGGGCTGCAAGTGTGAGAAGTTGGTGCAATTGTCCATCACGATTCAATTCAATAACGTAGACTACATCATTTTTTGATATGAATTCAGTAACCTCTGGTCCCATCGGGAGGCTGCGGATGCGCAAGTAATTTGTTTTTACTCCAGATCTTTCGAGCAAAACTCGAGCTTCTGTTACGGCAAGGTCGGCTGAACCCGAGGAGATAATTCCTATTTTTATTCCTGTTCGAAAACTCTCGATTGCACTCGGAAGATATTGCTTATTGTTTTCGATCTTATTCTTTATTCGTTCAAAAGTGCGTTCCCAAACAACAGGGTCTTCTGTATATCCAGCGTCTTCAGTATGGCTGGTACCTCTTGTGAAATGTCCACTCTTAACGTGCAGGTTTCCAGGCACCGTTCGGTAAGGAATACCATCACCATCTACATCCTCGTAACGTCCCCACCTGCCTTTATGTTCAGCTAAATATTTTTCGAGATCCTCTTCCCAAAGAATTTTCCCCCGATCTAGGGGTTCATCAGGGTATTGGAATTCGGGAGTCATCCAGGGATTCATTCCTAAATCCAGGTCCGAAAGGATTATTACTGGCGTTTGTAATCGCTCAGCGATATCAAAAGCTCGCCAACCAAATTCGAAGCATTCATTAATTGACCCGGGGATGAGGATAATCATCTGCGTGTCACCATGACTTATGAAATTCACCATGGTGAGATCACCCTGGGCGGTGCGAGTTGGCATACCAGTACTGGGTCCTACCCGCTGAACATCCCAAATAACCACGGGCACCTCAGCATAGTAAGCCAGCCCAATGTATTCTGTCATAAGTGATAGTCCAGGACCTGATGTTGAGGTCATCGAGCGCAAACCACCCCATCCAGCTCCAACTGCCATCCCGATTGCAGCCAATTCATCCTCGGACTGAACAATCGCGAATGTATCTTTGCCGGTTTGATCGTCCTTCCTCAAGACCGGAAGGTATTCATTTAGAGATTCTGCGAGACTCGTCGCAGGTGTGATCGGATACCAGGCTACAAACTGAACACCACCATATATCGAACCCAATGCCCCGGCTGTATTCCCATCCGTCATAATATGCCCAATAGTACCGTTCATTTTCTCAACAAAATACGCATCCTTTTTAACCAGGTTTTGCTGAGACCACTCAAATGCCGCCTTTACGACGTCAAAATTTGAATTTATTGCGTTCTGCTTCCCTTTGAAATGAAAATCAATGGCTTTATAGATCAAGTCCAAGTCAATCCCAATTAATTCAGCCAGGACGCCGACATAAACCATATTGGCAATATAATCACGTAGCGCTGGTGAGACATTGGATTCCTTGACCAGTTTTTTCACGGGCATCTGGTAAACGTGTATATCTGGTCTGATTTCAGGGATCTTAAAATCATCAGGGATTAAAAGTACGCCACCTGGATTGATGAACTCGATTTCTTTTTCAATGGAAAACGGATTCATGGCGACAACGATGTCGTCTTTATCTACTCTTGCCATATACCCATCTTTGCTTACCCGCAGGGAAAACCAGGTTGGCAAGCCTTGGATATTGGATGGAAAAATGTTTTTTCCGGAAACTGGAATGCCCATGCGAAATAATGCACGCATAAGTGTAGTATTTGCTGTGGCACTGCCGGAGCCGTTTATTGTACTGAATGTGATACAAAAGTCATTTACGATCCTGGGTCTAGGTTCTTCCACCACAAAAGCCTCCATGTTGTTCTTGCATATTATTCAAAAGATAACCTTGGCGCTGACCGTTCTCGCTGACTGATCAAATCCATATGCTCGACCAAAATCTGTAATCCCTGGCTCAAATTGCCGTGACGGATTGCATCTAAAATTCTTTGATGGTATTGCCAAACTCTGTCAATATAGGTCAAATCCGGGTAAACCTCTAATCCTGTTGAACGGTAAAGATCCCAATACACTTCAAGAATACTTAATACAAAAGGATTGGTTAACCTTTTATAAATACCCATGTGGAAATCCCTGTGTTCTCCGCTGGGTAATTGGGTCGGTATGCTGCGTATTTTCTCTTGCGCCTTTTTATTGATCGAAACCAAATATTCGATATCAGCCGTGGAAAGCAATTGAACTGCTTCGATAAAATAAGCCGCTTCCAGGTGTTTCCTCAGGTTCGACAAGTGTTTAAACCACTGTGAATTCGATTCAACTGCATAGGTAACACTGGCAAGGACTGCTGGCTTTAAGGAATAGCTGGTTTTATGGATCCCAGCTTTTGGCTTAATCTCGACAATACCCAGTAAGCGCGCCACCTCCAACTGCTCTCGCAATGAGGCTACGCTAATGCCTATTTCCTTGCTTAATTGGCTTAATGGAGGAATCCGTTGTCCGCCATCCTCTGATATCCTGGAAAGATGCCTCAAGAATTCTGACATCTCATATTTGCGATTAGTGCCGGTATGGTCCATGTTTTTATTAATCCGATTATTAATCTAAAATAGACAAAGATATCCTTGATTTTAATTCAAGTTCGCCATTTGTCAACTATTTTATTCTTATTAATCTGATTATTTACGTGTTATTTGAGAATAGTCCGCTTAAATCTTTCAACAAATAGGTTCTTACCGGATTCCGGGTCAGTATAAGCCCTGGCATTCATTCGTTTATAGAATTCCTCTTTATCGCCTATTTGTGATTTATGGCAACTGATGGCAGCCAACTTCTGTTCATAATAATCGGAAACGTCAATCACTAAATTTGGTTGGTTAGTAGCGGACAACCACACTTCCTCAGGGTTAACCACTTGAAAATCCAAATCAGTAATCCCTGAAATAGTGAATTGAACATTTCCAGCGGCGGGGAATGCTGCCCCCAATACTGCATCTCCTGCGGCACGATGGTCGGGATGATTTAATCGATTTTCTAGAGTGACGTAATTCTGTGGATCGCTTGTGATGACTATTTGCGGGTTGATATGCCTGATCACCTTCACCAATTTTTCACGCATTTGTAAATCTGGAAATAATTCCCCGTCAAGATAATCCATGAATTCAATGCTTTTAACCCCGATGAAATCTGCTGCCTCTTGTTGTTCAATCCTGCGGATTCTGCCAATGCGCTCGGGGTTTATTGCTTTTTCCTGTGAACCTTTTTGCCCACTCGTTAAAAGGCAGTAGTGAATTTCATGTCCAAGGCTCGCCCAGCGAATGAGAGATGCACCGCAGAAAAATTCCGGGTCATCGGGGTGTGCCAAAATCACCAATATCCGTTTGGCTTCCGCCCATCCCTCAAAATCAATTAATTCTGGAGGAAATTTAACCAGGGTTACAATCGGCACAGCCGCCATTCCCCTTGTGCTCTTTTACTTCGTTGGCTTTATTTGTCAAAGCTTCCAACTCGTCTGCCGGACTGACAACATCCTTGTGGTATTCACGCCGTCCAAATTCTGCCAGTTCTACCACGATCATCTGACTTAAGGGATGAACATCGATCACTTTGCCCTCACCATCAGGTGTAATAACGCGTTTGTTCTTTTTAGGCAGCAATTTCCTGGCTTCCACATAGTTTTCATATTCATAAATCAAACAACAGCGCAATCGTCCGCACATACCTGTGATTTCTGTGGGAGTTAAGGAAATACCCTGTTCCTTCGCCATCCTGATCGAAATCGAACTGAACTCGGTGATAAAGGTGCAGCAGCAGCGCTTTTCCAACCCGCATGCACCCATTCCGCCATAATATTTCGCAACATCCCTCGGTCCAATTTGCTTGACTTCAACTTGAGCTGGTGCAAATGCTTTTTGCATATCTCCCCTCAGGGATTTAAGCTCAGCCTTGTCCTCTGATTCACTGCTGAAAAAGATGGTTAAGCGTGAACCATCATAACTATATTCACACATGATGATCTTTATGCCTTGCAGACGTAACTCTTGCGTTCTTTTCCTGGCGCTTGTGACAACATCTAATTCCTTGGCTTGCCAACTTTGCCTCTGTAACAGGTCTTTTGGGGTCGCCAGGCGGTCTATGACCTTCCAGGTGCCTTCAGGTGGGGCTATCGGATCAGGAACTAACATTGCTATTTCACCCAATTGCCATCCCCGGCTGGTTTCAACGATTACTACATCACCGATTCTGATGGTTCCTATCTTTCTGGCATCAAAATGGTAGATTTTCCCGACTTTAGAAAATCTCAATCCCACAACTTGTGGAGTTTGAATTGTATCCATTATTTATTAACTTCCATTTCTGACCCTATTTGGGTGCTTTCATAGGCAGCAATACTTGCCCGGGCAGCAATTTTTTCCGATATTTCCACGAGAGCTTTGGCAACTTCCAGGTCTGGTTGATCCATCACCACGGGTTTCCCAGTATCTCCGCCGATGCGGATTAACGGGTCAATTGGAATGCTTCCAAGAAATGGCACGTCATATTCTCTTGCCATATTCGCACCGCCACCCGATCCAAAAATATCCAATCTGGATCCGTCTGGAGCGACAAGGTAACTCATATTCTCTACAATCCCCAATACCGGCACGTTCAACTCTCTAAACATTTGCAAACCCCTGCCGGCGTCTTCTTGCGACACCTTTTGCGGCAAAGTAACGATTACACCTCCACTGAGAGGCAGGTTCTGCATCAAACTCAACGGGGCATCACCCGTTCCCGGCGGCAAGTCGATGATCAAGTAATCCAGATCTCCCCATTCCACATCCGTCAGGAATTGCCTGATTGCAGTATGGAGCATTGGTCCCCGCCAAATGAGCGGTTGATTTGCGCGAACCATGAAACCAATTGACATGATTTTTAAGCCGTATGCTTCAGCTGGGATCAATCTTCCATCACGCGGTGCAGGTAAGGAGTCTACGCCCATCATGGTTGGGATGTTTGGTCCATAGATGTCTGCATCCAGTAAGCCAACGCATGCGCCTTTCATAGCCAGGGCAACTGCCACATTTACTGCGACAGTTGATTTTCCCACCCCGCCTTTTCCTGAAGCGATTGCAATCGCGTTGCGGATGGGGAGCTTAAGCATTTCGCGAGTTTTTCCATCAGAGGCTACGCGAGCATCCATTACTACTTCCACGTTTTTCACGCCTTCAATCGAAAGAACGGCATTTTTTACATCAGATTCGATTTTCTTTTTAAGAGGGCATGCCGGCGTTGTCAGTATGATTTTCAGTTTTACTGTCTCACCATTAATCTCAATATCCTCAACCATATTTAACGAGACCAGGTCTTTATGAAGTTCTGGTTCCATAACCTGGCTAAGCACTGCCATTATAATTTCAGTTTTTACCATTATTTATCCTGTGAGGACATTGAATTGTTCCTCTTTTCAATGAGTGTCTTAACATCTTCTTTTGTTGCCCTGTACAGGTCTATCAGCTCATCATCTGTACCTTTGTAACGTTTAATGACTAACTTGGCGCATTGAGTACAACCACGCATGGCCCGAAATGAATCAGCTGTGCAGCCAACGCATCCTGCAAGTTTTATCATTAACAGAGAAAATGCGATTTTTGCCTCATCCGTTTGAGGCAAAGTATCCAATTTCTTAACAAGCTTTCCCCATTCTTTTCCGCGCACTTCGGCTAATTCGCCGATGACTCGCATGGGAAATAAAAATTCTGTATCAGGATTGTTCATTCAACCCAATCTCGGATTTATTTACACCGGCTTTTAAGGAGCGCGCTTCTTCCTCGCGTTTGTAGTTTTCAGGTCGAATTTTAGCATAATAATCCAGCGGTTTCCCTAATTGGTCCTTGGAGTAAATGTGAGTGGTACCGCGGGTATAAGTGGATATCTCAAAATCATGGTCCATCTTTATCGCATCAAATGGGCAGAATTCAGCACAAGAACCGCAATTCATGCATTTATCCAGGTCAATATAGAATTCTTCAGATTGTGGGATCGGTTTCCCCGTCTCTGTATCCTTCTTACGCGTGATCCAGATACATTGGGTTGGGCACACTTTGGCACAAATTCCACAGGCCGTGCATCTGTACTTCTTTTCATTCACTTCATTCATTTCATAGATTAAGAAAGGGATCACCCTGAATTCTTCAGATGGAAGAAGTTGCTGCTCAGGATATTCGATTGTGAAAAGACCTGTAGCGGCTGCAGACGATTTGATCTTGGTCAAATCATTTTTACTTGTCCGCTTAATCATATGTTTTAGATCATCGATATAGGTCGCAAAGAAGTGCCTGAGGGTAACAAATAAGCCTTTAATAACACCCTTTCCGATCATGGTCTCTCCTTTTTCATCGATCCACTTCACCTAAAACAATATCAACCGAACCCAGAATTGTCACTGCGTCCGCAATTTTGGATCCCTTGCACATTTCCGCCAGGCTTGTCAGATTGATAAACGATGGTGCGCGGACATGATATCGCTTGGGATTTGGTTTGCCGTCAGATACAACGTAAAAGCCCAATTCGCCTCGAGGTCCTTCCACTCTGCCGTACATCTCTCCAACAGGCGGTCTTACGATATATTGCACTTTGCCATTCATCACCGGACCCTCAGGGATTCGGGTCAAAACTTGTTTGAGAATGCGCAAACTTTGCCGGATTTCATCTAGGCGTATCAGGTATCGATCATAAACGTCACCGTGTTGGCGAATACACACGTCAAATTCCAATTGATCGTAAATCCCATAGGGGTCAGCCCGCCGGATGTCGTAAGGGACTCCGGATGAGCGTAATAAGGGTCCTGCCACGGAAAATTGGATAGCCTGTTCAGAGGTTAATACTCCCACACCTTCACAGCGAGTGCGCAGGATTTCATTTTCCGTCAGGTAACGGTCGAGGTCATCAATTTTACGCGGCAGCCTGTCATAAACAAGTTCGTGAATTTTCTTCAAAATTGCGTCGTTAACATCACGAACAACTCCACCAAACCTGAAGTAATTACACATCATGCGTGAGCCTGCAACAGCCTCAAAAATATCCAGGATCAATTCGCGTTCTTCAAGTGCGTACAAAGCAGGGGTGAAGTAGGCTCCTAGGTCGTTCAGCAAAAAACCAATTGACATCGTGTGGCTGGCAATTCGGGTCAACTCGGCCATCATCACACGGATGTATTCCGCCCGTTCCGGTGGTTTAATCCCCATAAGCTTTTCAATCGTGGTGGCATACCCAAAGTTATTGCTCATCGAGCTGAGATAATCCAAGCGGTCTGTGTAAGGCATATTCTGAAGATAGGTATTCCGTTCACCGATTTTTTCATGATTTCGGTGTAAATACCCCACTGCTGGTTTTAAATTGACAATGGTTTCTCCTTCAAGAACCACTACCATACGGAATACACCATGTGTTGAAGGGTGTTGTGGACCCAGGTTGACGATCAGTTGATCCGTCTTCAATCCATCAGAAGACTCCATTGCTTTCATTTGGAGACTTTCATAAATCCCCTGGTCAGCCTGGGGTTCATAACCCTTTGGGTCAAACTGATGTGGGAATTGAACGTTGTTTTCGTAAGGATTCAGTGATTCGGTTAATACTCCTTTTCCTTCTGGCCAACGGCTTTTAAAGGGTTTCACCTCTTCTTCATAAAAAGGTTCCTTCCAATCCTTTCGCAGCGGATAACCCTCAAAGCCTTCCCACATCAGGATTCGGCGCAGATCAGGGTGACTTGTGAATTTCACTCCAAATAAGTCGTATACTTCGCGTTCCTGCAGTTCAGCTCCAGGATACAAAAGGACAGCGGAGGGTACTTCAGGTTTTGCTCTAGATGTCAATACCTTGAGTTCAATCTCCTCTCCGCCAACCGATTTGTAGAGATGATAGATTACTTCGATTTGGTCTTCAGGAAAATCGTCTACGGCTGTGACGGAGGAGAAATAATCGTAATGCAATTCCTGCTTGATCCATTCCAGGATTTGGATGAAAAACTCCGCCGTTACAATGATTCCCTTAAATCCGGGGCGATCTTCTGCCCGGGTGGATTCTGGAAATTTCTTTGTTATCTTTGTATAGACGTCCGGCTTGGATGGCTTGTCACTCATTTGAATCACCTCCATCAGGAGAAACTTCTGCAGTTTCAATAGGACGATGAGTCACTGCACGAATCTGTTTTAATTTTCGAATATCAATTAGATCAGGACCCAGCACAGGTACAGGGATCGCAGCAACCGGTTCTTTTTGATACCACCTGGTTTGAGGGATGCTTTCATTTTCGATTTTTTTCTGCAGCGTGATTAATCCATGCAACAGCGCTTGTGGAGTTGGCGGACATCCCGCAACATACACATCCACAGGTACAAACTGATCGACTCCGGGGACCACGTTGTAACCCTCCTTAAATGGTCCACCTCCGCTGGCGCATGCCCCCATCGCAATCACGTATTTTGGTTCAGACATTTGATTGTATAAGCGCACGATCTGCGGGATCATCTTCTTGGTGACAGTCCCGGATACGATCATCACATCTGCCTGGCGCGGACTCGGCCGCATTACTTCCATACCAAACCGTGACAGGTCATATCGGCTTGCTGCTGTACAGATCATCTCGATTGCACAACATGCAAGACCAAACATCATCGGCCATAATGAATTGCTTCTTGACCAGTTGTAGATCTTGTCTAGGGTCGTCACAGCCACCTGTCGCCGTATTTCAGGTGGAATATCAATCAGCGCGTTATTCAAACTTTGTTCGCTCATAGTAAACCTCCAGGAAATAAACCCATATATTCATTCTATCTTGCAAAAATCCTTTGTCAAGCGTATTATTAAGATAAATT
>CAZSGL010000009.1:0-26925 GCA_964606265.1 uncultured Anaerolinea sp.
CTTCTCTACCAAGAAATAAAGGATGGATTAACCTATGTGGGACACGATTATTATTAAACCGTTCATCAATATGCTTCTCGGCATATATCATCTTGTCGGGAATTTTGGCGTCGCGATCATTCTGTTTACCATCCTTACCCGCGTTGTGCTCTATCCTTTGACAGCCAAACAGATCAAAGGTGCCCAGGCGATGCAGGAGTTGCAGAAAAATAAGCGCTATATTGATATTCAAACCAAGTACAAAGGCGATAAAGAAAAACTGGCACAGGAACAAATGAAGTTGTACCAGGAATTGAAGATCAACCCTCTTTCCTCCTGTTTACCAACATTACTTCAGTTCCCGATCATCATCGGCCTTTACCAAGCATTGATTCAAAGTATAGCTTCGGCTCCTTTGGACATGCTTAAACTTTCCAAGCACATATATCCGAAATTCCTGGATTTTGCCACCTTATTCCCCCTCAATACCAAGTTTCTTTGGATGGATATGGGAGAACCCGAAAGATTGATGATCCCAGGATTAGGTTTTGGCATCCCGGTACTGACAATCATCGTGGTCATCACAACTTACATCTCCTCAAAAATCATTTCTCCACCTCCGCAACCTGGTGCAAATGACCAGGGAGCTGCCATGACAAAGATGATGAACCTGTACATGCCAGTTCTGATGGGATGGCTGGCTTATTCATTGAATTCTGGTTTGGCACTTTACTTTGTAGTATCCAACCTTGTGCAAATCGCCCAATATGCGATCACTGGCAAGATTTACTGGAAAAACGTGATTCCATTTTCAAAAAAAGCGGAAATTATAACCAAAAAATAGTATGAATTTGGAGATTCGATATGTCCCTGGAAAAAACATCACTTGAGGTAATCGCGCCAACCACTGAAGAGGCAATCGAAAATGGATTGACTCAGCTGGGATTAACTGAAGACCAGGTTGAGATTGAAATCCTCGATAGCGGCTCCAAAGGCTTATTGGGAATTGGCGGACGGCAATCCCGTGTGAAATTGACGCTAAAGGGTTCTTCATCGCCTGCGTCGGACGTAGAGCTTATCCTCGAAGATAAACCGGAAAAAGAAGACGAGCTTGATATCAGCACGATCAAGAGTGTTGAACAGGATTCCTTGTCTGATGAGGAAAAACAGAACCTCAAAGTGACCAAAACCGTAGTGGAAGAACTCCTCGAGCGGATGCGCGTAAAAGCCAGTATCACGCCGCGCTATGTGGAACCTGAAGATGATAGAGATCGCCGGGTAATCCTGGTCGATATCCAGGGAAACGACTTGAGCATCTTAATTGGACGCAGATCCGAAACGTTAAACGCGCTGCAGTACATCACCAGTCTAATCGTCAGCAAGGAACTGAACAAATGGGTACCCTTGATGATCGATGTACAGGGCTATCGCGAGAGACGTAACCGCCAGTTACGCCAATTGGGGCGCAAGATGGCAGAACAGGCGATACAATCGGGAAGAAAGCAGGTCCTTGAACCCATGCCTGCCAATGAACGCCGGGTCATCCATCTTGAATTGAGGGATCATCCCCAAGTCTTCACTGAGAGCACAGGTGACGAGCCATACAGAAAAGTGACCATCTCGTTGAAAAGCGAGTAAACAAAAACCAGGTTCGAAAGAACCTGGTTTTTTTATGAATGAGAATGGTAAAATTTCTATCGAAGAATCAATAAGGATGGAACCGAGATGAATGCTGTTGACATCATTATAAAGAAACGCGACCGTAAAGAATTGACTTCAGAAGAAATCATCTTTTTTATACAGGGGATGACGAACAACGAAATTCCCGATTACCAGGTGGCTGCCTGGGCAATGGCAGTGTTATTAAATGGAATGACAGACCAGGAAACCACTGACCTGACTCTTGCCATGGCGCATTCCGGTGAAATACTTGACCTTTCGGATGTTGTGCCAATTGAAGTGGACAAGCATTCCACTGGCGGTGTGGGGGATAAAACAACCCTGGTGGTAGAGCCGCTGGTAGCAGCCTGCGGTTTACCAGTCGGAAAAATGTCGGGACGCGGTTTAGGCTTTAGCGGCGGCACATTGGACAAATTGGAATCCATTCCCGGGTTTCGCACCGCATTATCTCAGGAAGAATTCATTCACCTCTTGAAAACCAAGGGGTTGGTCCTGGCAGGTCAGAGTGGGGACCTGGCGCCAGCAGACGGAAAATTGTATTCTCTGCGGGACGTTACGGGAACAGTGCAATCGATAGCATTGATCGCATCCAGTGTGATGAGCAAGAAGATAGCCGGCGGGGCACAGGCGATTGTACTGGATGTAAAAGTGGGTTACGGCGCTTTTATGAAGAATCTTGTCGAAGCCCGGCAACTTTCAAAGTTAATGGTAGCGATTGGCAAATTGAGCGGACGCAAAGTGGTGGCGTTGCTCTCAGATATGAATCAACCACTGGGAAAAGCTGTGGGGAATGCCCTGGAGGTAAAGGAAGCTATTGATACGCTCAAAGGGCATGGTCCGGCTGATTTTTTGGAACACTGCCTGGTTGTCGGTTCTCATATGCTTGTTATTGGTGAAAAAGCACCGGATTTGAAATCCGCCAGGAAGATGGTGCAAGACGCTCTCAACGATGGACGTGGCTTTGCAAAACTTAAGGAATTAGTTCTGAATCAGGAGGGAGACCCTTCCTACGTGGAAAACCCTGAAAAATTCCCTCTCGCTCCGGTGATCGTTGATGTCCTTGCGCCGCGGGATGGTTATCTCAAGGAGATCAATGCGCAGGAGATCGGAGAGACTTCAGTTGAGATGGGGGCTGGTCGGGTGAAAAAAGAGGACGCCATTGACCATGCGGTTGGGATCATTGTGCACCATAAAGTCGGGGATCATGTAAAACGGGGAGACGTACTTTTTACCCTGCACGCACGGGATAGCGATTCTATGGAGAACGCTCAAGGGCGGGTACTTCACGCGTGCGTGTGGAGTGAGACTGCCTGCGAGCCATTACCCTTGTTTTATGAAGTGATCAGTTAAGACCAATCTAATTTGATTTTCCTCATACATTATGAGATAATATGCAAATAAAAGCGTTGATGGAAACGAGTAAGTCGACGAGAACCTTTAGCGAGCCCGGGTTTGGTGCAAGCCGGGCAGGTGAGACCGACTGAAAATCCTTCCGGAGCTGCGATCTGAACGCGGAAATCCGCCAGTAAGTGAGCCGAATTTTCAAACGTTATCCTGAAGCAGGTCTATTCTTTTTTGATGCACCTGACCGAGCGCTCGATTTTTGAGAAGCAGGGTGGTACCGCGGAATTTTCCGCCCCTGGTGAGGGGCGGTTTTTTTATTTTGGAGGATGAATGTTTAAACCAGTAACGCCGAAACTAGATGTGAAAGAAATGGAAGAAAAAGTTTTCCGTCATTGGCAGCGCCAGGATATCTTTCATAAGAGTCTTGAGCAGAGGCATGGCGGCAAGGATTATATTTTTTACGAAGGTCCTCCAACCGCCAATGGAAAACCTGGCGTTCACCATATCCTGGCACGTGTTTTTAAGGATATTTTCCCGCGCTACAAAACGATGCAAGGATTTCACGTCTCCCGCCGCGGCGGCTGGGATACTCACGGGCTGCCGGTGGAGATTGAAGTTGAGAAGAAACTTGGGTTCACCAGTAAGCGGCAAATCGAGGCTTACGGCATTGGCAAATTCAATGAACTTTGCAGAGAATCTGCGTTTACCTATATCCAGGAATGGGAAAAGTTAACTGACCGCATTGGATACTGGGTGGATATGAAGTCTGCCTATATCACCTATAAAAATGAGTACATTGAGTCAGTTTGGTGGATACTCAAGAATTTCTGGGATCGTGACCTTTTGTACCAGGGCTATAAGGTAGTTCCCTATTGCCCACGCTGTGGAACACCGCTCTCGGATCATGAAGTAGCCCAGGGATACAAGGATGTGAGTGACCCCTCCGTTTTTGTGCGTATGCCACTGGCGGATACCCCGGGAACCTCGTTATTAGTCTGGACAACCACACCTTGGACACTGCCGGCGAATGTGGCAGTGGCAGCCGGAGAAGATGTGAATTATGTTACCGTGGAACGGAATATGCCAGAAGGTGGAAGTGAAAGGTTGATCCTGGCAGAAAAACTTCTCCCCAAAGTTTTTGGAAATGAAGAAGTAAAGGTAGTCGAACATTTCAAAGGGAAACATTTAAAAGGGAAGAAGTATCTCCCATTGTTTACTTTTTTGGCAACCACCAAACCAGCGCACTTTGTAGTAATGGGCAATTTTGTAACGACCGAGGATGGCACCGGACTGGTGCATATCGCCCCTGCGTTTGGTACAGATGATATGCAGGTAGCGATCGATGAGGATTTGCCGATACTTTCCACCGTAGCTGAAGATGGGACTTTTATTTCTGATGTAAAACCTTGGGCGGGTAAATTTGTAAAAGATGCCGACCCGTACATCATACGCGACCTGTTGGACCGCGGGCTGCTCTTTAAAAAGGAAGAGTACCTGCATTCCTATCCATTTTGCTGGCGCTGCGATACCCCGCTTTTGTATTACGCACGACCCACTTGGTATATCCGCACCAGTCAATTTAAAGATCGCATGGTCGAACTGAACAACCAGATCAACTGGTATCCGCAGCATATTAGAAATGGCCGTTTTGGAAACTGGCTTGCGAACAATGTGGATTGGGCACTTGGCCGCGAACGTTACTGGGGTACACCTTTGCCTGTTTGGGAGTGTGAGAGCTGCCACAACCAGACCTGCGTGGGATCTGTAAAAGAACTCTCTGAAAAAGCGGGTTACGACCTCTCCAAATCTGACCTGCACCGCCCGCATGTGGATGAGATCAAGTTCAAGTGCAATGAGTGCGGCGGAAAGATGAAACGCGTACCGGAACTGATCGATGTCTGGTTCGATTCCGGATCAATGCCGGTTGGACAGTGGCATTATCCATTTGAAAACGAAAAGCAATTTAAAGAGAGCTTTCCTGCAGATTATATCTGCGAGGCTGTAGATCAAACCCGCGGGTGGTTTTATTCGCTGCATGCCATCAGTACATTGTTATTTGATTCAATCTGTTACAAAAACGTGATCTGCCTGGGGCATATACTTGATGCCCAGGGACAAAAAATGTCCAAATCAAGAGGGAATGACGTTCCCCCGTGGGAAGTGCTTGACAAACACGGTGCGGACGCGATGCGCTGGTATTTATACACTTCAAGCCCTCCAGGGCAGGAAAGACGATTCTCGAGTGACCTGGTGGGAGAGGTTGTGCGTAACTTCACGCTGACCTTATGGAATACCTATTCATTCTTTGTCACTTATGCCAACCTTGACGGGTGGCAGCCGGATCCAGACGCGGTTATTGAATACAGTTCACTGGACCAATGGCTAAGGTCTTCTTTACATGCATTGGTTAGAGACGTGACTTTTGCTCTGGAAACGTACGATGTGGTGGGGGCAACCCGCCCAATAGAGCAATTTGTTGACCAACTTTCCAACTGGTACCTGCGCCGGTCACGAAGGCGCTTCTGGAAGAGCGGTTCGGACAACGATAAGAATGCGGCTTACGCAACGTTGTATGAAGCGCTAACCACCGTAAGTTCATTGCTGGCACCAACGATGCCGTTTATCGCTGATGATCTGTACATGAACCTGGTTGGAAGCCTGGATCCCAAGTCTGCCCAATCCGTGCATCTTACCAATTGGCCGCAGTATGACCCCGTGCTAATCAATGAGAAACTGAATCGGGATATGAACCTGGTGATGAAGTTAACTTCATTAGGTCACGCTGCTCGCAACAAGGGCAACCGAAAAGTTCGCCAACCCCTTTCTGAAATTGCATTCGCTCTGTCGAGCCGTGATGAAGAAGGAACCCTCAAGAAATATGCGGAGTTGCTGGAAGATGAGCTCAATGTCAAGCAGGTACGCGCGTTGAACTCTGCAGCAGAAGCGGTCAGCTACTCACTTAATCCACTGCCGAAGCAATTGGGGCAGAAGTATGGCAACAAATACCCGGAGATACGGAAACAAGTATTGGCGCTGGATGTCGAAAAAACCGCGACAGCACTACTTTCCGGACAAGGCTTGTCCCTAAAGGTTGAAAATGATCTGCTGGAAATACTGCCGGAGGAAGTGGAAGTACGCATCCAGGCGAAACAAGGATACTCCGTGGCTTCTGAGGGTGCATACGTGGCAGCGCTGGTAACTGAACTTACTCCGGAATTGATCGAGGAAGGTTTAGCGCGGGAATTTGTGCGCCGGCTGCAGGACCTGCGGAAAACTGCTGACCTGGATATTGCTGACCGCATAAATGTTGTGTATTCAGCAAGTGATCAGTTATCCCGGGCAGTGACGATCTTCAAGACATTCATCATGGCTGAGACCCTGGCAGTTGAATTGGTCAATGGGGAAATACCCGAATCATGGGTGCAGGTTGAAGATGAATTTGACGGCGAACGAGTATGTATCGCACTGGAAAAGAATTAATTATCGGGCTCCGTGAGGAGACCGACACGAGCAAGCATGCAATTAAGGTAAAATTGGACTGATTTCTGGAGGAATTGTTGAAAAAATTTACCCGAACTTACGGCTTGATGATCATCCTGGCTGCGGTGATCATTGGTCTTGATCAATTTACCAAGGGGCTCGTGCGCTCCAACCTGGAATTTGGTCAAATCTGGATGCCATGGGAATGGCTGCTTCCTTACGCCCGGATCATTCATATATTCAACACTGGGGCGGCGTTTGGATTGTTTAAAGGCGCGAATACTATATTCATGATCCTTGCTGTCATCGTTTCTGGTGCCATCATCTATTATTTCCCATCTGTATCGAAAAAAGATTGGGTCATCAGGGTGGCATTATCGATGCAGTTGGCTGGTGCGCTGGGCAATTTGATCGACCGAATGTCCATAGGACATGTTACAGATTTCGTCTCCGTGGGGAACTTCCCGGTTTGGAACGTGGCGGATGCTTCCATCACGGTTGGCGTGGGAGTGTTGTTAATCGGAATGTGGGTGCAGGAAAAACGGGAAAAGAAGCTTAGACTCGCTGCTGAACCAGAAAGCGCAACAATTATGGAACCGAGTAAAAACATTGACTGATAAAGTTGTTCAAATTACAGTGCCAGATGGGTCAACTGAGCGACTGGACAAGGTACTTGTATTGAACATCCCCGAACACTCCAGATCGAGAATACAAGCATTGATACGCGATGAAAAGGTAACTGTTGACGGCAATGTAATCACAAAAAGTGGATTTGTTGTAAATGGCGGAAACCTCATCGAGATCGCCATACCAGAACCGGTAAGTTCTCAACTGATACCTGAAGACATAGCCCTCGACATCATATTTGAAAATGATGACCTGGCTGTGATCAACAAACCTGCCGGTATGGTCGTCCATCCGGCTGCGGGGCATTCCACGGGGACACTGGTGCATGCCGCCTTATCAGAATTCGACGACCTTGATGGGATCAATGGAGAGATCAGACCCGGGATAGTGCACCGATTGGATAAAGACACCTCAGGGTTGATCATCCTGGCAAAAAATGAAACCGCCATGCGAGACTTACAGGAAAAGTTCAAGTCTCGCCGGGTGCAGAAGATATACCTGGCATTGGTAGATGGAAAACCACCAACTCCAACCGGACGAGTGGAGGCTGCTATTGCCAGGGATCCTTCTCACAGGAAAAAAATGGCGATTGTGTCTACGGGGAGAGGACGCGCTTCGGTTACAGAATATAAAACACTCGAAACCTACTTGCAGCACACATTAATTGAAGCACACCCAATAACGGGGAGAACTCACCAGATTCGCCTTCACCTGGCTTTTTTGAAGTGTCCCATTGTGGGGGATACGGTTTACGGCCGCGTTCGTCCGAGTGTGGAAATTAATCGACATTTTTTACACGCCGCCAGGCTGACAATTACTCTACCGGGTGAGAAAACACCACGAACATTTGAAGCCCCATTACCTGAAGAATTGAAATTGATCCTTGATCAAGTGCGATAAGAGGAGATCATAATAATGAGAATAGTGGATATGCGTTCTGATACTGTGACACAACCGACTGAAGAGATGCGCAAGGCGATGGCGACTGCTGAGGTGGGTGACGATGTTTACCTCGAAGATACCACTGTTCAGAAACTCCAGGAACGATCTGCCGGGATGATGGGAAAAGCTGAAGGATTGTTTGTCCCTTCAGGCACCATGGGCAACCTTATCGCGGTTCTAGCACAATGCCAGCGGGGTGACGAAGTTATCATGGGAGACCTGGGACATACATTTCTTTTTGAGGGCGGAGGGGTCTCCGCGCTGGGGGGAGTATTCCCTCACACACTTAAAAATCTGCCTGACGGTACCCTGGATAAGGATGCCTTGAAAGGTGCAATCCGACCAGATGATGTCCATCATCCCCATTCACGTATGGTCATCCTAGAAAACACGCATAACCGTTGCGGTGGTGTGGTACTGCCTGTTGAATATACCTCGTGGGTGGGGCAATTCGCCCATGAACATAAAATGGCATTTCACATCGATGGCGCGAGAATTTTCAATGCAGTGGTTGCACTCAAAACTAATGTGGGGTTACTGGTTAAAGATGCCGATAGCGTCACTTTTTGCTTAAGCAAAGGATTGTGCGCACCTGTTGGTTCTGTACTGTGCGGAACACTTGAATTCATCGAGAAAGCGCGGCGAATCCGGAAAATGCTGGGGGGAGGGATGCGGCAGGTTGGCGTCCTGGCAGCCGCTGGATTAGTTGCTTTAAATTCTATGGTGGAGAGACTGGAAGAAGATCACAGGCGTGCCAGGGTACTAGCTGAGCGGTTGAGCGAAATTAAAGGGATCGAATTCAAGATGGGATTACCGGCTACAAATATGGTCTTTCCATTTCTGGCTGATTCCGTCAACCTGACACCCGTTGAGGTAAGCGGTAAATTAACTGCCGAGGGAATCAAAGTGGGTGTTGTCGGGGCGAGGAGTTTCCGATTGGTAACCCATTATTGGATCACGGATGAGGATATTGAATCGACTGTAGGAGCATTCCAGAGAATACTCCAAGGGGCATGAGGCGGATTACCAGGTACCCCGGTCTGTTATAATCTAAAATTGGAATTCAAGTTCAATTTGAAAGGTTTATCAAGATGGATCAATTTATTAAGATGAATGAGATTGATGCCACAACCAATTTCATTCGTAAAAACATTACCAATGCCCCGGTTGTCGGTTTAGTGCTGGGATCGGGATTGGGCGGTCTTGCTGATGAGGTAGTAAACCCGGTTATCCTACCGTATAAAGAAATTCCCAATTGGCCTCTCTCCACCATTCCCGGGCATAAGGGACAACTGGTTATTGGAGACCTGTTTGGTGTTCCTGCCATGGTGTTGCAAGGTCGGACACATTATTATGAAGGTTACCGGATGGACCAGGTGACTTTGCCCATACGGATCATGCAGCGCCTGGGGATCGGGACGATAATCCTGACGAATGCCGCAGGCGCAATTAACCCGGATTACACACCGGGTGATGTGATGGTGCTTAAAGATCACATTGCGCTAATTGGCATGGCAGGACTAAATCCGCTGCGTGGACCCAACCTAACGGAATTTGGTGAGCGCTTCCCGGATATGAGCCAGCCTTATGACAGGGAATGGATCGCGAAGTGCCGAGAGATTGCCAAGCAAAATGGAATCAATTTGCACGAGGGAGTTTATGTTTGCCTTTCCGGACCGTCCTTTGAATCACCGGCTGACCTGCGATTTTTGCGAACCATTGGAGCCGATGCGGTGGGAATGTCAACGGTACCGGAGACAATAATCGCCCGTCACGGGCGCACCCGTGTACTTGCCTTTTCCGGTATCAGTAATAAGGCGAATCTTGACGGTAACACCGAGACAACGCATGAGGAAGTAATCGCGGCAGGGTCGCTAATCGTGCCAAAGTTAACCACTTTGATCAAGGGGTTTTTGAAGACTCTACCCGTTACTCATTAACGGAGCGGGAATTAATAGTTAATGACTACATTGCTGCGGTTTCTAACCAAATATGAGATTGTTTTTTATATCTTATTGGGCTTTGTTTTAATAATATTTTCCCGTAAGGTGTATTTGGCTTGGAAAGAATGGTCGATCGCTTTGTTTGGTTTGGAGAAGGAACACACCCAGAGACAAATTAACCAGGGAATAACTGTATTAATTTTTACCTTCGCATTAGGCGTTGGATTATTTATCGTGACGACATTTGTGGCACCGGCAGTTCCAGGGATCCAACAGGTTTCTACTCCCACGCTTGAACTAACCTCGCAACCGGCGATTACCTTGTCGACACCAACCATAATTACAACAACACAAGGATTGATCCCGACGCTCACAGCCATACTTGATCGAGGATGCGTGGCGGATCAGATTGAATGGACAGACCCAGTCAACGGCGACATTATCAGCGGCAAATATTTGCTTAAAGGAATCGTGAACGTTTCCAACCTGGGGTTCTTCAAATATGAATATTCACCTGTGGATCGCAACAGCTGGACAACGATCTCGGCTGGAAGTACCCCCGTTATTGATGATGCGCTTGGAGGAAATTGGGACACCAGTTCCCTCACACCTGGCGATTATCAGCTTCGCCTGATCGTAACAGATATTGCAGGCAAACCCTTGCCTGAGTGTGTAATCAAGATCACGATAACTCCGCCTGATTAGATTAGGAAAATTATGCCCGCAATTGATATTCGCCCCGCCATCTCTACTGATATCCCCCACCTGGTTCATTTTGACCACTCTGTGGAAACCACACATGTCCTGCTAATGGAATCAGTAGTATTAAATGGCAACATGGATATCAGTTTCAAAGAAACCAGGCTCCCAAGGTCACTTTCTCTGCCATATCCGAAACCTTTGGAATCGATGATGGATTCCTGGACACGGCATGGTTTGTTTTTGGTGGCAAGGTTGGAAGCAAAGCTTGTGGGGTATTTGGTCCTTGAACTCTCTGAGGATACAAAAACAGGTCTTGTGACCGACCTGGTGGTGGACTCATCTTCACGCAGGATGGGGATTGCATCCGGGCTGGTAATTTCCACCAGGAACTGGCTTAAGAAAAAAGGTATCCGACGAGAAAATCTTGTTATGCAAGCAAAGAACCACGCTGGAATTGCTTTAGCCGGGAAGTTGAAAATGGATTATTGCGGTTACTTGGACCATTATTATACAAACCGGGATACCGCAATCTTTTTTACTTCAGTAATCAGGTAGTCGGATGACATGGATTGGATGAATGGAGTTATCACGATAGTTGTAACGATCAGTGACATACTCACTGCCGGCATTGCCATTCTCGCTTTTTCCATTTTGCTATACAGCTTGAATTTTAACCTGCGGGATCGTGTGGCAAGGGCATTTGCCCTGATCATGATCTGCCTGGTGATCGTGTTTTCAACCGAATCATTCAGTACCACTGGAAACACTCCAACTGCGATTGATACCTGGTTAAGGGTCCAATGGGTGGGCATCATCATGCTGCCTGCGGCTTACTTGAATTTTTCTGATGCACTGCTGGCCACTACCGGGCTGCCATCACGCTGGCGGCGAAAATGGGCGATTCGTGTTGCCTATTTTGTCTCCTTTATCCTGGTTATCCTTCTTGGGACTCCCTGGTTTTTAGGGACGATAATCCTCGATCAGCCTCCCGCACCACACCACCAGGCTACCATTCAGACAGGTTTATTCACCATTTATTATGCGGTGATCATGGTCCTCTCGTGGGTAAACTTTATCAGAGCGTATAAACGCACGATCACACCCACCAGTAAAAGACGTATGTTCTATCTCATCCTGAGCGGACTTGCGCCAGCGTTTGGTTCATTTCCATTCCTGTTGTACGCATCGACTTTTGCTGCCAAGCAGACATTCCTGTTCTGGTTGCTGGCAATTTTTGCCAACTTAATTGTGGGGGGATTTATTTCGATAATGGCTTACTCGGTTGCATTTTTTGGAGTTCAGTGGCCAGACAGGGTTGTAAAAAGCCGTTTATTAAAATGGGGGCTACGGGGACCAATAACGGCGAGTTTGACTTTGGCGGTCGTAACGATTGTACGCCGCGGCGGGGAAGTTTTTGGGAATCCTTACAGCGCATTAGTTCCGATCGTAATGGTGGTCACTATAGTTTTGTTTGAATTCCTGATTACACTTTTCTATCCGCATCTTGAAAAATGGCTGTTTTACTATAAGGATGAAGACGATTTTCAGATTCTAAGATCATTTGAAGAGAAAACTATTACGCGTAGTGACCTACGCCAGCTTCTTGAAATGATCCTGGCGGCAGTGTGTGACCGGATGCAGGTGAAGGGAGCATACTTGCTCGCCCTGGAAACTGAAGGATATGAAGTCATTGAGTCGACAGGTGCAAAAAAATTTTCTGTTGAAGAGTTGTCTGATTTTGAAAATATTGTTGAGCAGAAAACTGAAAATGAACCGTTTTTCAGCTGGAATTCTGATGCAATCATTCCCCTGGTTGTCGACTCAGGTAGAGTTGAGCAGGTTAAACCGTTA
This sequence comes from uncultured Anaerolinea sp., assembly GCA_964606265.1. Classification (GTDB taxonomy): domain Bacteria; phylum Chloroflexota; class Anaerolineae; order Anaerolineales; family Anaerolineaceae; genus UBA6107. Next base: position 12,549 of record CAZSGL010000009.1, read on the forward strand.
GGATTCCTTGGTATTGTGAATCAGGGTGCATCATTTTCAAAGAACTTGGAAGAAATGGCGGCATTGAAGACGCTGACTGACCGTGCGGCTATTATCCTGCGGGATCGGGCAACGCAAGAGCAAATTTTCCAGATGATGGATAATCTGAATCCTCAGAACGAGTTGATCCAACAACTGCGCGTGGCAGGTAGGTACAACCGGTCTGGTATTCTTGACCTGCAATCCTCCCTGGAGAAGAATGAGCTACGCCATGCAGTTAAAGATGCATTGACACACTATTGGGGAGGACCCCGCCTGACCGACAACCCGTTGATGAGTTTGAGGATCATCCAGGAATCGATTTATGAAGGTGAGCAAAATGCCACCAATGCACTTCGAAGTGTCTTGAAATCTGCCATTGATCATATCCGCCCCGGTGGTGATCGCCGTTACACAGGCGAATGGCTATTGTATAATATTTTAGACATGAAATTTTTGGAAGGGAAAAAGGTTCGGGAGATTGCCTTAAAATTGGCATTGTCTGAAGCCGATCTTTACCGTAAGCAGCGTGTGGCGATTGATCTGATCACTGATGAAATCGTCAAGATGGAATTAAAAGCCCAAGGCAAAAATGGTGGATCATAGCACCTTACTAGTAATTATTGGCCAGGAGGGGTAAGTTGAATATGAAAATCGATGACAATCCACAAAAAGATGGAATTTTGGAATTAGACGAAGGCTGGTGGGGTTCAGTTCTTTCAGACGAAGAGGCTTATGAAAAAGAACCGGATGTGATCAATTGTTCACCTTGTGCGAATTCTGAATCAAGCCAAATTGATTGGGAATGCGCAAAAAAGGTTTTTGACCAGGACCAAGTGGTGCTGCTCAAAGTGAGCGGCTACAATCGAGGAGGATTGCTGGTAAGTGGACAGGGTATCCAGGGATTTGTGCCAATCTCTCATTTGATTGACCTCCCGCAGGAAGTGACTGAAGAGAACAAACAGGAATTCCTGGCAACTTACGAGAATCGTTCACTTTACCTGAAGATCATTGAATTTGAACAGGCAAGCCAAAGATTGGTTCTTTCTGAACGAGCTGCACAAGCCGGTGAAGGCAAACGGCGGGAGTTGTTCGAGCAGTTAAAACCTGGGGCGGTCGTCTGCGGCGTACTGACCAACGTAACAGATTTTGGCGTGTTTGTTGATCTTGGCGGTGTAGAAGGACTTGTACACGTTTCTGAACTCTCCTGGGGGCGTGTGGAGGATCCTGCAGCTTTGTTTTCCATCGGGCACCAGGTGAAGGTTATTGTCTTAAGCATTAATGACGCGAATTCCAGGATCGCCTTGAGCATTAAGCGTTTAGCCCCAAACCCCTGGGATAAATTGGTCAACGATTACCACGCAGGAGATACACTTACCGCGAATATCACGACCATCACAAGGTTTGGAATGTTCGCCAGGCTACCTGAGGGGATCGAAGGATTGATCCATATATCTTCAATTCCTGATTTTCATAGCTGTCACGAGTTATCGCGACTATTTTCAAATGGACAAGAAGTAAAAGTTAAAATTTTGCACATGGACGCGGACCGCCGGAGATTGGGATTAGGACTGGTAGAAGATTCATGAAACAACCGGTAAGGAAAAAATCTTCCTCCGCTCCTGGCAGCAAGCAATACCCATTGCCTATTGGTGTACCAATAAAATCACGATTAACTCAAATCCTTTCCTATATCACAAAATATGGATGGGATCTGGCAGGAATCTTTTTGCTCTTAATTGCAGCGTTGATCCTGCTGGGATTACTGGGATTATCACGCGGTTTGGTTACAAGCGCCCTGGTAATAATGGTCAAGCGCGCCCTGGGATGGGGGGGGTATGGGTTGGTTATCCTTTTTGCGGGATTAGGGGCATTGGCGATCCGCTATAAGGCAGGAAAACCCTTTCCTCTTCGATTCGGTCAGTTCATTGCCATCGAGATGGCGTTTTTTATGTTACTGCCCATTCTCAATTTCTTGTCACGAGCAACGCTTGTGGAATCCGAAACCGGTATAGGCGGCGGAACACTTGGCTGGGGTTTCATGCATCTCCTGCCTGGCTGGATTGGATTTCTCTTTTACCTGGGAATTTTTGCATTGTCAATAATAATTGCATCCGGGTTATGGAAGAGAATCGCCCACAAAATTTTGAGTTGGAGTCAAATCCCCATACCACCTGATAATTCTATAAACACGGACAAGAAAAAGGTTATGTCGAAAAGAACTCCGAGGGACTCACCAAAAACACAACTAAATGAACAATTACTGGTTCACAAAACTGCCTGGCGCGATGACCGGTTACCTCCAATTAACCTGCTTCACTCGGAAAGAACGGTAATTCCCGATCCCAACCAGGTAAAGGAAAAGGCGCAAACCATTGAGCATACTCTGGCAGAATTCAGCCTCCCAGTAAAAGTTGTCGGCTATCGGATTGGACCAACCGTGACCCAGTATGCTCTTGAGCCGGGGTTTACGATTAAGACAGCATCAGATGGAACGGTAAACAAACAAAAAGTACGTGTTTCTCAAATTGCTGCCCTGTCGCGCGATTTGACTCTGGCTCTATCGGCATCACGCTTACGTATTGAAACTCCCGTTCCGGGAAGGTCATACGTGGGTATCGAAGTTCCCAATAGTGACGGGTTTATCGTTCGTTTACGTCCAATCCTGGAATCGGATGAATTCAGGGAAAAAAAATCACCATTGGCACTGGGATTGGGTAAAAATGTATCCGGCGAACCAGTGGTGGCAGATTTAGGAAAAATGCCGCATCTTCTCATTGCCGGGACAACAAATTCTGGTAAATCCGTGTGCCTGGCTGCGTTGATCACTTGTATGGTAATGAATAATACCCCTCATGATCTCAGGTTGGTCATGTTGGACCCAAAAATGGTTGAATTGGTACGTTTTAACGGAATACCTCACATGTTAGGCAAAGTCGAAACACAACTTGAAAGAATGCTGGCAGTGTTGCGGTGGGCTCAAGTTGAAATGGACAACCGGTACCGATTAATGGCAGAGGCAAAGGTAAGAAATCTGGAAGGTTACAATCGAAAGATGCTGCAAAAAAAACAGGACACGCTTCCAAGGATCGTGATCCTGGTGGACGAACTGGCAGACCTGATGATGTCTGCTCCAGACCAGACTGAGCACAGCCTGATCCGCTTAGCCCAAATGGCACGCGCAACTGGCATCCATATGATAGTGGCCACCCAGCGCCCAAGCACTGATATTGTGACCGGTTTGATCAAGGCTAATTTCCCTGCGAGGATAGCATTTGCCGTGGCATCATCAGTGGATTCGCGGGTTATCCTGGATTCCAATGGAGCTGAGGATTTATTGGGGAAAGGGGATATGCTTTTTTTGGACCCCACAAAATCTGGATTACAGCGCATCCAGGGAATAATGATCAGTGACGCGGAAGTGGAAAAAATCATCTCCCATTGGCAAAAAATGACGAGCGGGGCGACGGAAGCAAGTGCGCCATGGGAAAATCTGATTTCTGAGGCAACCCTGGAGGGTTCTGACCAGTTGATTGAAAACGCTATTGGGGTGGTAAAGGCGGCTGGCAAGGCCAGTGCATCACTGTTGCAACGCAGACTGCGTGTGGGATACCCCCGGGCTGCCCGCCTGATCGATGAATTGGAAGAAATGGGCATCATCGGGCCTTCTGTTGGCAGCGGCAAGGATCGTGAATTGCTGGTCGACGCAGATGACAGCCAGGTAACTTCCGCAACCGATGATTACTAACGAGATGAACTTGACAGTTCAGTGTTCACCCGTTAGGATAGCAAATCACTTAAATGAAAAAAGGAAAGCATGAGAGAAAATCAGGAAAATCAAGTAAAAAGCAAATGGTCTCTCGAAATGTATTTGCGCAAAGTCTTTAAAAATGTAATTGATCCAATCGCCAAAGGATTACTGCACATTGGGATTACCCCGAATGCCATTACTGCAATTGGTTTTTTGTTAAGCACAGTTGCTGCAATATTTGCGTCCCAGGGAAAATTCACCATCGCGGGATTGATCCTGCTGGTGGCAGCTCCACTGGATGTGGTAGATGGATCGATGGCCCGCTTGATTGGAACTCCTTCCGCTTATGGCTCGTTAATCGATTCAGTCACAGACCGCTATTCTGAACTGGTGGTTTTTGGCGGGATGATATTTTACTTTTTGAATACGGAGAACATCCTGGCTGGTATGCTGGTATATGTTGCAGCAGCAGGGTCTGTGCTGGTTTCGTATGTGAAAGCCCGAGCGGAAGGGTTGAATTTAAATGCCAAGGTGGGTCTGCTGACAAGAGTGGAGCGCCTGATCATTTTGATCATCTGCCTGGTCTTTAATATCCCCATAGTAGCATTATGGATCATTGCTGTTTTGGCCAATTTCACAGCCATCCAGCGATTGTTATTTGTGCGGAAACAGGTAGTGAATAAAAAAATGTAATCGTAATAATTTTGAGAAAGGAAAAGAAAATGGTTAATGGTTTTAATATTTTTGGACTCAAGATTTACTTTTACGCCTTGATCATCATCGCTGGAGCACTGCTGGGGACGTGGCTAATCTCGCGGGAAGCGAAAAGAAAAGGCATGCCCGCTGATCTAATCTGGGATGCGCTGCCATGGATCCTGATGGCTGGGATCATCGGCGCTCGCATCTGGCATGTATTAACGCCGAACGAAACTTTATTGATCGATGGAAAGAACCCATACTTCATGTACCCGCTGGACATCTTCAAGTTCCGCCAGGGAGGGTTGGGCATTCCCGGGGGAGTGATGGCAGGGGCATTGGCGTTCTGGTTCTATGCGCGGAAGAAGAAGGTCAGTTTCAGCAAGTGGTTGGATGTAAGCGCTCCCGGTCTAGCACTGGCACAGGCGATTGGGCGCTGGGGAAACTACTTCAACCAGGAAGTGTATGGTTTACCGAGCAAACTCCCCTGGGCTATTTACATTGACCCGGCTCACAGACTCCCAGGGTTTGAGAGTGTTGAGCGATACCATCCAACCTTCTTATATGAATTCCTGTGGAATTTGCTTAATATGGCAATTCTCTTGTGGGTTGGCAGGAAATTCGCAGATAAATTGAAAAGTGGCGATGTCTTCCTACTCTACATGATCATCTATCCGTTAGGACGATTTCTATTAGAGTTTATTCGCCTGGAATACTCACCCATCGCAGGGGTAAACATCAACCAGGTGGTTATGGCAGTCATCGGAATACTCTCTACAGCGGCATTGGTTTTACGGCATTGGAAAAAGAAGCCGTCAGGTCCTGATGTAGTGCAAGTAAGCGAGTAAAATTGTATTGAGGTTATCCAGGTCAGCAGGATAACCTCAACTTTTAGGAGGCTAAAATGAATCGTTTTATTATCCTTGGATCTGCAAATGCAGTACCGAAAATCAATCAGGAAAATACCCACCTGTATGCCCAGGCAGAAAATAGACGAATTCTCATCGATTGCGGGGATAATGCCCTGGTAAGCCTCAAGAAGAATAAAATTGACCCGAATACAATCACCGACCTGATCCTGACTCACTTTCACCCTGACCACGCAGGAAGTTTACCGTTATTTATCATGACAATGTGGCTGGAGAAAAGAACACTGCCATTAATGATCCATGGATTGGATTACACTCTGGACCGGGCAAAAGCATTGCTCGGATTGTTTGGATGGAACAATTGGCCTGGTATGTATCCTGTTACTTTCAACACAGTTGATGAAGATGGATCAACTACTCTTATCCAGGATGAAAATGTCAATGTTTCAGGAATGGCTGTGAAACATTTGATTCCAACAATCGGGTTGCGTTTTGATTTTGCTGAGGGGAAGACTGTTACCTACAGTTGTGATACAGAACCCTGCGATAACCTGATGAAACTGGCAAATGGAGCGGACATCCTCCTGCAGGAATCCGCTGGTCCCGGCAAAGGACATACTTCAGCAGCACAAGCAGGTGCGATCGCGGTAACAGCAAAGGTGGAGCAACTGATATTGATCCATTACGACCAGAGTGTTGGGGGGGATCAATTATTGCGCGCGGCACAGGAAAACTTTAAAGGAGAAGTGTGTTTGGCTGTTGATGGAATGAAGCTATTCTGATCTACCAACCCGCCAGAAAACCAACCCATTCCTGATTGTCATTCAAATAACGCGAAAAAACGTATGCCGCGGAGGAGGGGGGTTCCTTTGGGATGCGCTGTAAGGTCATCCCGGATTCCCGCAGGGTTCTGCCGCCTTTGCGATGATTACAGGCGGGGCAAGCGGTTACCAGGTTCGTCCAGGTGTGCTGACCTCCCATATGTTTAGGCAGGACGTGATCAACGGTCATATTTCTGGATTGGTCGCCACAATATTGACAATGCCAGGAATCGCGCCGAAACACTTCCAAACGGGAGAGGGCAACCTTAGGTCTCGGGCGGATAATCAAATGATCCAGGCGAATAACAGACGGAATCGGAAAAGTTGCTGAAGGAGAATTTATGGTACCGCGGCCATCCAGGATTAAGAAAGCCTTGCCAGTAACCATCAAACCCACGGCACGTTCAAACCGGCAGACGTTTATTGGTTCGTAATTGGCGTTGAGGACAAGAACCGGGTTTTCCATAACACAATAAATTATAGCATTGAGAGATAAGCGACACAAATAATTTATTCGCATAGCCATTATGCTGCATAAAAGGATCATTCATTAAGTATTTTTAAAAAATAACTCCACTGGTATAATCACTTATTACAAAAATCAAAAAAAGGAGGCCGCAATGAACATTCAGGAACAAGTTGCGTATTTAATGCAGGGCACTGAATACGGCGACACCACACTCAAACAAAATATGGCGGACGAGCTTACAGCACGCTTGCTCTCCTGCCAAAAGGAAGGAAGACCCCTGCGCGTTTATTGCGGTTTTGACCCGCGCAAAGCAGACCTGCATCTGGGGCACACTGTTCCGATGCGCAAGTTACGACAATTCCAGGAGCTGGGGCACGACGTGACATTTGTGATCGGCAATTACACTTCGCTTATCGGTGATCCATCGGATAAGGATGTACTGCGACCGCAACTGACCCATCTTGAAGTTGAAGCCAACGCAAAGACATACGCTGAACAGGCTTTCAGAATTCTGGATCCTCAAAAAACAAAAATCCGTTACAACGCGGAATGGTTATCAGAATTAAGTTTTGAAGAACTGATCAGGCTGGCTTCGAATTTTACGATACAGCAATTCCTGACCAGGGACAACTTTAAACAACGGTGGGAAAAAGGGGACGCCATTTACCTGCATGAAACGTTCTACTCGGTCATGCAAGGATATGATGCATACATGCTTAAAGCAGATGTGCAAATTGGTGGAACTGACCAGTTATTTAATATAATGACTGCCGCGCGGAAGATCATGACCAACCTCGGCGCGCAGCCCAATATTGCCATTATTCTTGGAATCCTGCCAGGAACTGATGGCGTGGTAAAGATGAGCAAATCACTGGGAAACCATATTCCCATCAATACCGATGCGGCTGATATGTATGGCAAAGTAATGAGCATCCCGGATATGGCAATGGGGCAGTTCTTCCGGCTGGTCACACGGTTGACGCCGCCTGAGATTACCGCGATTGAAAAAGGTGTTACCGAAGGGAATGTTCACCCCCGGGACGCCAAGATGAAATTAGCCAGGGAGATAGTCGGTTCCTTTTATGGGGATGCTGATGCAGTGCATGCGGAAAGTGTTTTTGTAAACACTTTTCAAAAAGGTGCAGTACCAGTTGATATTCCTCACTTCACTTTAACCGAGAATATAACGATAGTGGATTTGTTGGTGATCACAGAATTGGCTAAGAGCAAGACAGATGCACGCAGATTAATCGATCAAAAAGGGGTGAAATTCGAGGGGAAGGTGATCGAAGACCCTTCAACCCGAATGGAAACCACAGGAGTGCTTCAAATAGGGAAGCGGCACTTCTTAAACCTGGTCAAGTAGACAAAATTCCCCGGGAACGTTCACGGGGAATTTTCTAATTAAATTGATTCGTGGTTTGTGAAAAAATACTTGTCCCCATTTCTTTTGCATTTATTGCAGTTGAGTTTTCAAGCGCAATAACAACCACTACTGATAAACCCTTCCAATCTGAGGGAGTGCCCTGAATGAACCAGTCCAAGTGGCCGGAGTCTATTGGTACGGTCGAGGAGAGGGTCCAACCGGCCTGGTTTTCACGCGCTAATTGTTGGATGACCTTTGTGTACTCCAGGTTTGTGGCAGTGCTTGAACCGAGGGTCTCACTAATGAGCTGCCAATTATCTCCTTCATAGCGATATGCCAGCGCAATGGAAGGTTCCACGAAAAACCCGCCATTGGAAAATGGCGCATATGCCAATGCCATGTGTAATGGTGTTACAAGTAATTCAGATTCACCACGAAAGAGTTTCGATAAATCACTGAAGGAATCAAGGCTATTGGGAGCTGAACTCTCGATTAGGATTTCGGATTGATCAAGAAAACCGGATTGATGATATAGCGTGTAGATGTCAACTGGTTGTAGAGAGGAACTGAGCTCCTCAAGGACACCTGGACAACCTGCCACGATCATGTCCACCAGGTCAGGCTCATCGATGGGCTGCAATGCACAATCTGCCGTATCCATCAGGCGGGATGAGCTAATTAGTGGTGGAATTGAAGGTAGAACAAGGTCGTGATTCAATACAAAATTGAGAATCAAACCGCCAGTTGCACTACCTGGAGGGTATAAACCTTGTGTCGCCCGGTTTAATAGTGGGGCTGCAGGATCATCTTTCCAGGATTCCATGGAATCTGACAATCGATTGGAATCGAACGTTGGCGAAGTAGCCATAGTGAGAATTTCGCCACTCTGGGCGTTAAGAACAATCACAGATCCTGTTTGCCCGAGCAATTCATTGTCCGCTGCCTGTTGCAAACCCAGATCAATACTGGTGCGAAGGTCAAAACCGGGGGGATACTGCGAATAAAGCAAACGAGCCTTGAATTGATCTGAGAAATTATCCTCAATGACGCCGCGCAAGAGATCATCCTGGCTGGCTTCCAACCCCGCCTGTCCGTATGCCGCATCCGAATAACCTAATACAGCGCTAAGGGGGGAGTAGGTTATTAACCGCGTAAACTCTCCCGGCATGCCGGTAGTTTTGACCAATACCTGATTATTACGATCATAAATGGTTCCCCGATGGACAAATTGGTCTGAAATAAAGCGGCGCGGATTATCATTACGCAAAAGCAAACTTTCACTTCTGAAAGTACTCCACCAGCCTGCAATGAGTAATAAGGCCGAAATTGCAGCCAGGAAAATACTGCCCACCAAAAGGTAAGGGCGGCTGCGTTCCAGGGCAACTGGACGATCTTCTGATTGATTGCTGATGACGACCAGTAATGCAGCCGAGAAGAAACAACTTACCAGCGACGAACCACCATAAGAAACGAACGGCAGGGTTACTCCGGTTAGCGGCAGTAACCGGATTGAACCACCAATGATCAAGATTGCCTGAGTGATAAAAATTGTGGTAATCCCTGCTGCGAGAAATCTTTGGAAATTATTGGGTGCATGGAGCGCGAGGAAAAAACCTCTTATTGCAAAGAAAGCGAGGAGAATTAGCAATGCACCTGCACCAAGCAAGCCTGTTTCTTCGAATATCGCGCTAAAAATGAAGTCAGAATGGGAAACAGGAACCACGCCAGGTGACCCCAGACCGATGCCCCTGCCAAAAATTCCACCATTGGCGGCGGCAATAATGGATTGCACGATCTGGAATGATTTGCCGTTTGGATCAAGCCATGGATTCAACCATGCTTCAATTCTCAATTGGATTACATCAAAAACGAGGTACCCTGCCACCAGAGCTGCAAGAATGGCGACAAAACTGATTAATAAAACACGTCTCCTGCCTGTTGCAAGGTAAATCACGACGGCGTAAAATGCCATGAAGAGTGACGCCGTCCCGAGGTCGCGTTGACCGACCAGGATGAGAAACGCAATCCCGGAAATGATTAGGGTGGGCATCATTAACTGCAGAAACTTGAACCTTACGTTAAGGTTATCTGCCAGGTATGCAGCCAGATAAATGACGAGCAATATTTTTAAGATTTCTGACGGTTGTAGATAGACTCCGAAAAAGTTTAACCAAAGATTTGGTCCAGTTCCCCCTGGGTAAACACCAAGCGAGAAAGTTAATAAAGTAAGAACCAATCCTGCTGTCAACCAGACATATTTATAGCGTCTCAAGACAGGTAATAATTTCGAAAAACGGATGACCAGGAAAAAAAGTGCCAGGCAGATTGCCAACCAGGCGGTCTGTCTGAATCCGAAAGCTGGAATGAGACGGTAAATTGTGACTAATCCCCAGGCTGTGAGGAGGCTGACAAGCGGGAGAAGATAAGGATCGCGGTCTGGAAGGCGCCTGATCGTCTGCCGATTTAAGTAGAGGAATCCGGCAAGCCACACAAGGAAACCAATCCATTGTTGCCAGCGAAGATCAGCAGTCCAACTGTGATAGCGAACCGCCGGCGCGAGGGTTAAAATTGTGCACGCAATGAAATGAAAAAAGACCGCAAGCCTCATTAAGCGGATTTGGATCACATCTCTTTGTGAATTGGCGGTCGAAAAAAGCAGGCTCACTTTATATACTTGTCTACCAAAACGCCAAGTTTCTTAATCGAGTTTTTATTAATTGCTGATTTTGCAGTGATGATGGCGTTTTCAAGTGCGTGGTTGCAATTGCAGTCCTGGTGTTCACCCAAATTTTCAACTAATTTCAATACGGTTTGCTGGGCCAGTTCGGTGTTCTTATGGAGAGTTTTAACCACCAGGTCAACATTGACGGATTCTTCAGTCAGATGCCAGACGTCATAATCGGTTACATGGGCCATAACGGCATAACAAATCTCAGCTTCACGTGCCAAAAACGCTTCAGGGGATGTGGTCATACCTATCAGGGATATACTCCATGCCCGGAATGTATTGGATTCGATCTTTGTGGAGAACCGCGGACCCTCAATGGTGATCATCGCACCACCCTGGTGTGTGGCAGCGCCGACGGAAGAAAGTGTCTGATAAAGGAGGGTTGAAAGCGCTGGACAGAACGGGTCAGAGACACTCACATGCGCCACCAAACCTTCTTCAAAAAAAGAGCGTTTTCTGAGGTGGGTGAAATCAAAAAGTTGGGAGGGGACAACAATATGACCGGGTGCAAAATCCTCACGCAAAGATCCGCACGCGCTAATGCTGACGATTTGCTCCACGCCGAGAGATTTGAGGGCATAAATGTTCGCCCGATAATTTACTTCAGTGGGGGTGAGGGTGTGTCCAATACCATGGCGCGCAAGGAATGCCACTTTTTTTCCTTCCAGGGTGCCAATGATGATTGGTGAACTGGGTTTTCCGAATGGAGTATCAACCTCCATTTGCGTTGCGTCTTTTAGGGCCGGGAAATCATAAAGCCCGGAACCACCAATTATTGCCAATAAAGGTTTATTCATTTGTTCTCCATTATTCCGATCAGTCAAGGATTTTTACTTCCATAACTTGCTTGCCCACCCTGACTTCATCTCCCGACATTAATATTGTTGGGCTAACAATGCGCTCATCGTTTAAGAATGTACCGTTTGTTGAGGAAAGATCCTCAATCCACCAATGTTTATTCTTGTAAATGAAGCGAGAATGAGTAGTAGAAACCGTATCGTCCTGAAGACTAATTGTATTTCCTTCTTCCCGACCGATCGTGACCTCTGAAATTGTATAGGTTGTTTCCGTGTTGTCTTCATCTGTTCCCGGGCGTACCAATGTAATCGCTGGTACCCTTTGTGATTGGATGAGCTGCGTGTTGAAGCGGAGATCTCGCCACAATGTATAGACCATCCAGCCGAGAAAACTGTAGAGAATAATAACCAGGGCAATGCGTAAAAGTAGAACTATGATGGCTGCGATTATTCACCACCTTTACTAATCTGATCCGTTTGACCGCGTTCTGCATCCGTGAGGTTATGTTCATCTGAGAAGACGAATTGGTAACCGCTGAGAGAAACCACGTCTCCTGAATTTAACATCCTTTGGACAATTCTGTCGTGGTTTACGAAAGTTCCACCAGTTGAACCAGTATCGAAAAGGATATAACCTTTTTGTGTGCGGCGAATTTGGGCATGTACCCTGGAAATGCGAATGTCATCGATCATGATATCGTTGGTCTTTTTACGACCGATGTTGGTTACCGGCAACGTAATCGCGATCTCCCGCCTGTCATTAAAAATCAATACCGGCGGTTTAAAAAACGATGATTGTATTGAGGCTTCTGGTAATTGAATGGCGTGGATGATATTTACCGTTTCCATGGTTTTTTCTTCAGCAGCAGCTTTAAAGTGAAATTGTCCTTTGTCGAATGAGCCATCTGCAACCAGATCAAAAACCGGCAGTAATTCCAACCTCAATCCATATTCATTCAGAATCGACTGGTAGGCTTGTGTAAGATTTGCCTCCCAATTATCCGTTTTTTTCCAAACCGCCAAGTCCTCCGGATTCATTTTCACGATAAACCGGTTCGGGGGATTTTGCACCTGCATATCCTCAAGGAATAAAGCATCGCGAATGGCTTCGTATAAATTTGCCATTAATTCTGCGCTCTTATCCACCCAAGGAAAGAAAGCGGCACTTTTTTCGATCAAAGCTTTAATTTGGTTTTCAAAAAAATCCAATCCATTCATGATGTTGAATTATAACGAAAAAATGTAGTGTATTGTGGATTAGTTGTGAAGGTTTGTTATGAAAGAGTGGAAATCTTCCAAACCCTGGCACTTAAAATATTTTGCAGGTCAGCAACCTGGATACGAAGATTTAATCCACGCTCTCCACCAGAAATGTGGATTTCGTCCAGTTCTTGTACACTGCTATCCAGGATCATGATGAAACCGCGAAACAAAAGAGCAAGTGGCGAGATCCCTCCAGTCTGAAGCCCGGTTATAGCTTCAGCCTCGGATTGGGTGGTTAAACGGACTTTCTTCTGCCCAAGCAAATCAGCTACAGCCTTCAAGTCAACTTTTGCATTTCCTGGCAGCATACAAAGGATCGGCTTTGAATTTTGTTGCATGAGAATGATGGATTTATAGACCAGGCGAATTGGAATATTCAGATATTCCGCGGTTTCCACTGCACTCAGTTTCTCAGGCGGGAGTTCAAAGATTTCATATTGAACTTTTTTTGAGTCGAGGAAACGAGTAACATTATTGGTTTTCATGGATATCAGCCTCCGCAAAAAATCGGATTGCTGTAAATCCAACCGCGTTTTTTGCCCAGGAAATCAATCATACATTGAACGCGGTAATAACCGTCTTCAGTGACCGTCAGAGTAAGGGTATCAGTGTTTTGGGCAGCGGAGAGGACTTTATTATTATGGATCACGGTAATATCAGCACGCCGGGGTGTTTTCACACGTAATGTGCCGCCTTTGATCAACTTTATTGAGTCTCCCATTTGCCCCATTTGATCATCTGTTTCGATAGAAAATGAAAAACCTTTTGTGGAAGCAGGAAGATCGTACCCGATGAAAGAATGACCGTTTTGAAGCGCCTGGTATACCTGGCGGCTGTCAGATAGCAGATCAAGAGTAAGATCATCAGCAATCAAAAGGTGGTTATTGATCGTAGAGAAATGGAAATCATAGGGGAGGACTGTTTTTTTGAAAATGCTTTTCTTAAAAGCCAGGGCGTGCGAGTCTGAACCTGCCACTGCAAAAATAATTTTTCCTGCAGTGAGCAGTTCATCCCATTTTTGTAATGTATCCGGGTGGGGTGAATGTGCCATGAACTCGGGGAAAAATGCATAGAAAATGGCTTTTGGAAAAGTCCTGGCATACGTCTTGAATTCACTGAAACCATTCCATAATTCAAAACCGGTGTAGCCTTCCACGTCCCAGGATACCCAGGAAATATCAGGTTCGTGAAACATCGGGAGGTCGTATTCGTGCGGGTGTGCGAGGAATGCAAGTCCATCTCGTTTTTGCACTTCATCCATTAACAATTGCGGGTCATGGGCAAACGTTGCCATTTCCTCACCGGCGCCAATGACAAGTGTATGGTTCTTTTGCGGCCTACGGTTTTGATCATGAACTTCCTCGGCAGTAAGCAGCAATACGGTTTTGTCTTTTTCGTGGTGATATCCTTCGACACCGTTGACGAGAACGTTGTGATCGGTAATGATTACCACATCAAGACCCTGACGCAGGGCGGCATTTGCGATTGACGCGTAATCACCGGTCCCGTCGGAGTAAGTTGTATGAACATGGAGATTACAAATAAGTTCTTTCATCAGGTTGACTTTTTAGTGGTATGGACGGTATAATTTCGGATGTT